>JAJZGE010000157.1 GCA_021798675.1 Pseudomonadota bacterium
GCACGTCGCGCCCTGCCCGCGCCTCGTACAGGCGCTTGTCCGCTGCGGCCAGCGCGCTGTCCAGCGTGCTGCCGGACTGCCGCACCGCCTCGCCCAGGGTGAAGGCGATCGGCGCGTGCTGGCGGTCGCTGTCCAGCCGCTGCACCACCTCCGCGGTGAGACGCTCGTCGGCCTGCTTCAGCAGCACCAGGAATTCGTCGCCACCCACGCGCACCACCACGTCGGCCGGGCGCACGTGGCGTTGCAGGAAACGGCCCATCGCCACCAGCACCTCGTCGCCGCGCTGGTGGCCATGGGTGTCGTTGACCTGCTTGAAGCGGTCCAGATCGACCGCGATGCAACCCCACACCTCGTCATCACCCATGCTGTCGGCGAGTTCGTTGAGGAAGCGCCGGTTGAAGCAGCCGGTGAGCGGATCGCGCACGCTCCAGTCGCGCAGCTGCTGCACCTGCTGCTCGCGCTCGGTGATGTCCTGCGCGTGCCCCAGCACGTAGGGCTCGTCGCCCTCGTCGTCGAGCACGTTGTGGTACTGCCAGATGCGCATGCCACCGTCCGGCGCGATCAGGTGCAGCAGGCCCGAATCGCTGCCCTTGTCGCGGATGCGGTCGAGGTAACCGCGAAACCGCTCGCGGTACTCGGGCCGCATGAATTCGTCCAGCCGCCGGCCCATCAGCTCGGCCACCGCGTAGCCGAGCGAGCGCGCGGCGGCCGGGTTCACCGACAGCAGCACGCCGTCCAGGTCGTGCGTGCAGATCAGCCCCAGGCTGTACTGGAACAGCTTGCGGAAGCGCCGGTCGCTGGCTTCGAGCGAGGCGATCGCGCGGCGCCGGAAGGTGACGTCCTGGAACGCACCGACCAGCTTGCGCGGGCGCCCGCCCTCGAACTGCACCGAGCCCACCGCACGGCCCCAGAAACGGCGTCCGGTGGCAGTGACCAGCGGCAGCTCCAGATCCCAGTCGGTGCCATCGTCGATCCCCTTCTTTACCGCCGCCCCGATCACCTCGCGTGCCTCCGGCGCGTAGAAGCTGATCGCCTCCTCCACCGTGGGGCGGAAGCCGGGCGGCACCTCGTGCAAGCGGCAGGTCTCGTCGGACCAGTACACCTCGTTGGTGTCGAGGTCGACCTCCCAGCCGCCGACGCCGGCGAGCTGGCCGGTGCGCTCCAGAAACGCCTCGCTGGCGATCAGCCGGCGCTCGGCGAGGTGACGGGCGGTGACGTCCTCGATGATCGCCATGCTGCGCACCGGCGCGCCGAAATCGTCGTACTCGATGGTGGCCGACAGCTCCACGTCGATCATGCTGCCGTCGCTGCGCAGCATCTGGTAGGACACGCGCTCGCAGCGGCCGCTGCGGAACAGCTCGGGCACCACGATGCGCGCCAGCTCGGCGGAGGCCTCGCTGAGAAAGTCCGTCAGCGGTCGCCCGATCACCTGCTCGCGCCGGTAGCCGAGGCGGCGCAGCCACTGGTCGCTGACCGACAGCAGACGTCCCTGCGGATTGATCGAGTGCATCATCGCCGGCGTGCTCTCGTACAGCGCGCGCGCGCGGGCCTCGCTGGCGGCCAGCGCCAGCTGCGCCTGCTTGGTGGCATCGATGTCCACGCGCACGCCGTGGATCCAGGCCGGCTCGCGGTCGTCGCCCCGCGTGGTCACGCGCAGGCGGTCGCGAACCCACCTCCAGTGGCCATCGCGGTGGCGGATCCGGGTCTCGACGTCGACCACCGGCAGCTCGCCGCGCTGGTGCTGTTCAAGCAGCGCCTGCATCCGCGGCAGATCGTCCGGATGCAGATCGGCAAACCACGGCTGCGGCGACGGCGACGCGAGCTCGGTCAGTGCGCGGCCGCTGATCGACGCCCAGTTGGCGTTGCAGCGCAGCTCGCCACTGGCGGTGTTCCACTCGGCGGTGCCGGCACCAGTGGCCTGCAGGATGTGCGCAAGTCGCTGCCCGGCCTCCGCCTCGCGCTGCAGCGCCGCGTCACGCTCCTGCGCCAGCACGCGCTGCTGCAGCGCCTGGGCGACGGCGCGCGCCAGCTGCTGCAGTACCTGACGCTGCATGTCGCTGAGCACTCGCGGCTGGCGGTCGATCACGCACAGCGTGCCCATGCGCAGGCCGTCGGCCAGCACGATCGGCGCGCCGGCGTAGAAGCGGATGCCCGGCGCGCCGGTGACCAGCGGGTTGTCGGCGAAGCGTGGATCGGCCAGCGCGTCGGGAACTTCCATCAGCGCATCGCTGAGGATGGCGTGCGCACAGAACGCCAGGTCGCGCGGCGTCTGCGCCACCTCCTGCATGCCGAGGTTGGATTTGAACCACTGTCGCTGCGTGTCGATCAGGCTGATCAGCGCGATCGGCACCGCGACAGCGGTCATCGCGGCGCGCGCCAGCGCATCGAACAGCGGTTCGCTGGCGGTATCCAGCACGTCCAGTGCATGCAGCCGCGCCACGCGCTCGCGTTCATTCGGGGGCCACGCTGCGGGTCTTGCCATGGCGCTGATCCTGTCGTTGCCGGGACAGACGGGCCGATCCGGCATGCACCCACGATAAGCCGATCATGTCAACGGTTCAAACGTGGCGCGGCGGGAGCCGCGGCAGTCTGCGACAGACTACCCAGCGCAGCCTGCACACGCGCTGAGCCTGGGCATTGCACCGACGCGCTGTAGCAGCCAAGCTCAACTGACGCCCGTTTGTCCGGAGAAGCCGCCGATGTACCGCTGCCTGCGCTGGTGCCTGCTGCTGCTTGCGCTGAACCTGCTCGGCGGCTGCATCGCACTCGGCAACGCGGCGCGACCGATCCCCACCGCGTTTGTGCCGGCGCCGCAGCCGGCGCGGCAGCTGGTGGTGTTCCTGCCCGGCCGCGGTGACGACCTGGCGGCACTGCAGAAAAGCGGCATCGCGCAGATCATCCAGCAGGCGTGGCCGGATGCCGACGTGGAACTGGCCGCACTCACGATGGCCTACTACACCGACGGCAACGCCACCCGGCGGCTGCATGACGAAGTGGTTGTCCCGGCACTGCGCCGCGGCTACCGGCAGGTGTGGCTGGCCGGCACCTCGCTCGGCGGCCTGGGCGCCCTGCTGTACGACCGCGCCTACCCGGGCGAGCTGCACGGCTTGCTGCTGCTGGCGCCGTACCTGGGCGACGCGACGATCCGCAGGCAGATCGTGGCGGCCGGTGGGCTGGCGCAGTGGAACCCCGGCCCAGCGCAGCCGATCAGCGCGCAGAACTGGCAGCGCGAGCTGTGGCGCTATCTGCAGCACTGGTCCGTCGACCCGGCGCTCGCGCGGCACGTCTGGCTCGCCTATGGCGCACAGGACCGACTGCGGCCGTCGATTGCGCTGATGGCGCCGCTGCTGCCGCGCGGGCACGTGCTCGTGCTGCCGGGCGGCCACCGCTGGAGCGTGTGGAAACCCGCCGCACGCCAGTTGCTGCAGGCCGTCGCGCACGACGCGGCGCATTGAGCGCATCCGCCGCTGAGCCGTCAGGAGCTGCCATGCCGGACGCCGTCGCGAGTGCCCGCATCGCCTTTGCCCTCGCGCATGCGAGCAAGCGCTACGGCGCGGTGCTGGCGCTGGATGACGTCAGCCTCGCGTTCGCGGCCGGCAGCACCACCGCGCTGATCGGCAGCAGCGGCTCGGGCAAATCCGCCGCGCTGCGCCTGCTGCCGGGACTGGAGTGGCCCGAGCGCGGCGGCGTGCGCGTGGACGGTGAGCTGCTGCACAGCGCGCCGGCGTTCGTCGCGGCACTGCGCGGGCTGACCGGGCGCATCGATGCCAACGCGATTCAAGCTGGTGCTGCTGTCGCTGGGGCTGGCGGTGCTGCTGGCGATTCCGCTGGACGTGCTGGCCGCGCAGCGGCGACGGCTCGGCCAGTTGGTGACCGGGCCGACCGGCGTGCTGCAGACGGTACCGTCGCTGGCGATGCCGGTGTGCATGATCCCGCTGCTCGGCATCGGCACCTGACCGGCGGTCGCCGCGCCGTTCCTGTACTGCCTGCCACCGATCGTGCGCAATACGCAGGCGGGACGGCTCGGCATCGCGCCCGAGCTGCGCGAGACGGCCGCCACGCTGGGGCTGCCCTCGGGCGTGCGGCTGCGCCAGCAGGGCCTCACGCCGGGGCGCCGGCGCTCAGCCGGACGGCATGCGCCGGCGGGTGATCGTATCGGCGTGGCCACGGTGGTAGACGTAGCTACGCTCGTCCAGGCGCGCGCTGCGCACGCCGTCCGCCAGCAGTCGCTGCATCAGGACGGACTCCTCGGCATAGCCCAGCTCGGGAAATCCGCCTACCGCCAGGATCGACTCGCGCCGCACCGCCAGCATGCCCACGCCGATGCAGCGATCGACATGGATCAGCTGCCCCGGATGATGCAGGCACGGCACCAGCGAGCTGCCCACCACGCGCATCGGCGACAGCCACAGGTCGACCTCGGGGCTGGACTCGATCGCCGCGCGGCGGCGCGCCAGATGCTGCGGCTCGAACTCGTCGTCGCTGTCCAGGAACACGATCCACGGCGCCTGTGCCGCCTGCAGCATGCGGTTGCGGCTGACCGACTGGCCGCGGTTGGGCTGCCGCCAGCAGTGCAGCCGCGGCTCGCGCATGCGCCAGTCGCACAGCAGCGGCCAGGTGCCGTCGGTGGAACCGTCGTCGACGATCAGCAGCTCCCAGCGCGGCTCATGCTGGGCTACCACGGAGGCGAGCGCACGCTCCAGCAGCGCGGCCCGGTTGTGGGTCGGCAGCACGATCGAAAACAGTGGCGGCGGCGAACGCATCCGCGGATGCTAAGCGGCCCACCCAGAGCGGCGCCCAGCCTGCGGCCATCTGACGCAGACATAGGCGTCGAGCTGCCGGGGGAACTCCGCAGTGCGAGAATCCCGCGCTACCGTACAAGGATATCGAATGGCCCCCTCCAGCGCGCCGCGCGTCGCCGTGATCGGCGCCGGCATGGCCGGCGTGAGCTGCGCCGCACAGCTGCAGCAGTGCGGCATCGCGGTCACGCTGTTCGAGAAAAGTCGCGGGCTCGGCGGCCGGCTGGCCACGCGGCGCAACGAAGCGGGCGTGGCCTTCGATCACGGCGCGCAGTACATCACCGCCCACACGCCGGCCTTCGCACAGTACCTCGAGCGTCTGCGCGAGGCCGGCAGCGCGGCCGTGTGGCAGCCGCGTCGCGCCGCCACCCGGGACGCCGCGCATCCGTGGCAGGTCGGCACGCCCGGCATGTCGGCGCTGCTCAAGCCGCTGGCCGCCACGCTGGATCTGCGCACGCAGCACACCGTCGACGCGCTGCGCCGCGACGGCGATGGCTGGCAGCTGTGCTGCGACGGGATCGAGCTGGAGCAGCGCTATGCGGCGGTGGTCAGCACCGCGCCGGCGCCGCAGACGCGCGCGCTGCTGGCGATCGAGCCGTTGCTGCAGCAGGCGCTGGACGAGGTCCGCATGGCACCGTGCTGGGCGCTGATGCTGTGCCTGCGCGAGCCGCTGCCGGTGGACATCGACGCGCAGCGCCACGACCGCGGCGCCATCGCCTGGCTGGCGCGGCAGGACTCGCGTCCGGGGCACGCGCCCGCGGCGCAGGCCTGGGTGGTGCATGCCAGCCCCGAGTGGAGCACCGAGCATCGGGAGCTGAGCGC
>JAJZGE010000158.1 GCA_021798675.1 Pseudomonadota bacterium
GTGAGTCTGGCGCAGGCTGGCCAAGTGGTCGCGGTGAGCGTGGTGGTGGGGCAGTCGGTGCATACCGGCGAGCCGCTGATGAAGCTGGCCACCGATCCGCTGGCGCGCACCGCGTTCCTGCAGGCGCAAAACGCATTGAAGCTGGCGCGCAGCGAGCTGGATCGGGTGACCCGGCTGGCTGCACAGCACCTCGCCACGCAGTCGCAGCTGGCCACTGCGCGCAAGGCGCTGGCCGATGCTGAAGTGGCGCTCGCGGCGCAGCGCCAGCTGGGCGGCGCCGCGGCGATCCAGCCGGTGACCGCGCCAGCCGACGGCGTGATTACCGCCGTGCAGGTGGCGTTGGGTGATCGGGTGCCGGCCAATGCGCCGCTGCTCACTTTTGCGCCCACCTCGGCGCTGATCGCGCAGCTCGGCGTGCAGCCCGACCAGGCCGCGCAGCTCAAATCCGGCATGCCGGTGACGCTGCGCGCGGTGTACGGCAAGCTCGATCCGGCCGAGGGTCGGGTCAGCATGCTGGGCCGCGCGGTGGATCCGCAGAGCCACCTGGTGCCGGTGCAGGTCAGCGTGCCGTCAGTGATGGCCGCACAGATGGTGGCCGGCGCCGCGATTGACGCGCAGATCCACACCGCCAGCTACACCGCGTGGGCGGTGCCGCGCGCCTCGGTGCTGAGCGACGAGCAGGGCCACTACCTGTTCCAGCTCGATCACGGCAACGCGCACCGTGTCGACGTCAAGGTACGCTCACCGGCCGGCGACACCATCGGCGTGGACGGACCGATCAACGCCAGCCTGCCGGTGATCGTGATGGGTGCCTATGAGCTTTCCGATGGCATGCCCGTGCGCGAGCAAGCCCAATGACGGCCACGCAATGGATGCACAAGCATCGACGCTCGCTGCTGTTCCTGGCGCTGATGCTGATGCTGGGCGGGCTGGGCAGCGCGTTCCAGATGCCGGTGTCGCTGTTCCCCAGCGTGGCGTTTCCGCGGGTCAAGCTCACCCTCGATGCGGGCGACCGTCCGGCTGACCAGATGGCAGTGGAAGTGACCACGCCGGTGGAGGAGGCGATCCGCCGCGTGCGCGGCGTGCGCGATGTGCGTTCCACCACCAGTCGCGGCAGCGCGGAAATCGCGGTGACCTTCGACTGGGGCGCTGACATGAGCCGCGCGTTGCTTGATGTGAATGCGGCCGCCGGACAGATCCTGCCGGAACTGCCCGCCGGCACGCGGCTGCAGTCGCGCCGGATGGATCCGACGGTGTTTCCGATCCTCGCCTACAGCCTGCGCTCGAAGACGCTCACGCCGACCCAGCTGCGCGATCTGGCGGAGTACCAGCTGCGCCCGCTGCTGTCCGGCATCACCGGCGTGGCCCAGGTCGACGTGCAGGGCGGTGAGGTCGGCGAATTCCATGTCGACGTGGACATGCGCAAGCTGCGCGCGCAATCGCTGAGCCTGGACGACGTCAACCGGGCGGTGGCTGCAGCGGCCACGATCCAGGCGCTGGGCCGGCTGCAGGATCACTACAAGCTGTACCTGCTGCTGGCCAACAACCAGCCGGCTACCCCCGCGGCGCTGGCCGCCATCGTGCTGCGCGCCGACGCGCATGGGGTGGTTCGGCTGGGCGACGTGGCCACGGTCAAGGTGAGCAAGGCACCGCAGTGGGTGCGGGTGAATGCCGACGGCCAGGATGCGGTGCTGATGCAGGTGTACCAGCAGCCCAATGGCAACAGCGTGCAGATCGAACACGACGTGCGCCAGCGCCTGGCCAGTTACAAGCTGCCGGCCGGCGTGCGCGTCGCCAACTGGTACGACCAGACCCAGCTGGTCAAGGGTGCCGCCGGCAGCGTGCGCGACGCGATCCTGATCGGCATCGTGCTGGCCGGGCTGGTGCTGTTCGTGTTCCTGCGCAACGTGCGGGTGATCGTGGTGGCGCTGATCGTGGTGCCCTCGGTGCTGGCGATCACGGTGCTGCTGCTGTCCGTGCTGCACATGAGCTTCAACATGATGACGCTGGGCGGCATGGCGGCCGCGGTAGGGCTGATCATCGACGACGTGATCGTGATGCTGGAGCACATCATGCGCCGCCTGCGCGAGGGCAGCGGACCGGTGTCCGAGCGCATCGCCGGCGCCGCGTGGGAGTTCACCCGGCCATTGACCGGTTCCAGCGCCGCCACCGTGGTGATCTTCCTGCCGCTGGCGTTTCTCACCGGCGTCACCGGCGCGTTCTTCAAGGCGCTGTCGCTGACCATGGCCAGCTCGCTGGTGATCTCCTACCTGCTGACCTGGGTGGCGGTGCCGCTGCTGGCCGGGTGGCTGATCGACGAGCGCCACGCGGTCGAGCAGCCGCCGGGGCGCTTCTCGCAGCGCATGCTGCACGGCTACGAACGCACGCTGGGCAAGCTGCTCGCGCGGCCGGTGTGGCTGCTGCTGGGCATCGTGCCGCTGCTGCTGCTGGGCGCACTGGCGTTCCGCCAGGTGGGCACCGGCTTCATGCCGAAGATGGACGAGGGCGGTTTCATTCTCGACTACCTGTCCAAGCCGGGCACGTCGCTGACCGAGACCAATCGCCTGCTCAACCAGGTCGAGAAGATCATTCGCGCCAATCCCTACGTGGCCACCTATTCGCGGCGCACCGGGCTGCAGCTGGGCGGCGGACTCACCGAGGCCAACCAGGGCGATTTCTTCATCCGCCTCAAGAACGGCCCGCGACCGAGCGCGGAAGAGGTGATGGCGCAGGTGCGCACCCAGGTCGAGGCCAAGGTGCCCGGCCTGGAGATCGAGCTGGCGCAGCTGATGGAGGACCTGATCGGCGACCTGGTGGCGGTGCCGCAGCCAATCGAGGTGAAGCTGTACGGTGATGATCCGCAGCAGCTGGACGACACCGCACGCAAGGTCGCCGCAGCGATCGGCAAGCTCCACGGTGTGGTCGACGTGCGCGACGGCATCAACCCCGCCGGCGACGCGCTGGAGGTGAAGGTGGATGCGGTCCGGGCCGGCCTGGTCGGGCTCGATCCCGGTGCGGTGGTGCAGCAGGTCGACATGGCGGTGGCCGGCACGGTGGCGGCGCGCCTGCCGCAGGGGCCGAAGATGGTGGGCGTGCGCGTCTGGCTGGCGCCGGCGGCGCGCGCGCAGATGGAGCAGCTGAAGGCGCTGCCGATCCGCACCGCCAACGGGCAGACTGTGCCGCTGAGCCAGCTGGCCACGCTGACCACGGTGCAGGGTCAGCCGCAGATCGTGCACGACAACCTCAAACGCATGGTCGCAGTGACGGCGCGCATCAGCGGCCGCTCGCTGGGCGCGGCCATGGTCGACGTGAAAAAGGCGCTGGCCGTGCCGGGCCTGGTGCCGGCCGGCATGTATCACGAACTGGGCGGCCTGTATGCGCAGCAGCAGACGGCGTTCCGCGACCTCACGGTGGTGATGCTGGCGGCGATCGCGCTGGTGTTCACCCTGCTGCTGTTCCTGTACGAGAGCTTCCGCGTGGCGCTGGCGATCATGGCCACGCCGCTGCTGGCGCTGTCGGCAGTGTTCATCGGCCTGTGGGTCACCGGCATCGAGCTGAACATCTCGGCGATGATGGGCATGACCATGATCGTGGGCATCGTCACCGAACTGGCGGTGTTCTACTTCTCCGAATTGACCGACGCGCCACCGGAGATGTCGCTGCACGAGGCCATGCATTACGCCGGCCACCACCGCATGCGGCCGATCCTGATGTCGACCATCGCGGCGATCCTCACCCTGCTGCCGCTGGCGCTGGCGCTTGGCCAGGGCTCGCAGATGCAGCAGCCGCTGGCGGTGGCGATCATTGCCGGCATGCTGGTGCAGGTGCCGCTGGTGCTGCTGGTGATGCCAGTGCTGTATGCGCTGCTGATGCGCAAGCGCGGCCGGCGGCTGCCGGCGGAGACCGCGTAAGCGCCGCTCGAAGCTCACGCGAATCAGGCATTGACGCGCGCAACCCGCGACCGGCCATCCCAGGCCGGCCGGAGAGGTTGAATAGTCACAACCTCTCAGCGCACCGGCTTGGCCAGCCGCAGCAGGTCGGTGGCGTAGCCGCTGGCCTCGTACAGCGCGCGGGCGCGTTCGTTGCCGGGAAACACCGCCAGCGTCACCAGCTGGCAGTGGTGCTCGCGGGCCCAGCCTTCGGCATGCTCCAGCAACGCCTTGCCGACACCCTTGCCCTCGTGCTGCGGCAGCACCGCCAGATCGGAGATGTGGCAGTTGCTGCGCCCGGTGAAGAAATCCGCCGTGCGCTGCAGGTGGATGAAGCCCACCCGCTCGCCGTCCGCGTCCTCGGCCACGAACAGGTAGCTGTTCGCCGGCTGATCCTCCAGATGCCGCAGCAGATCGTCGCGGATGCCCTCGATGCATTCATGTCGGCGCCGCCACGGCGGCAGCGTGAAATCGGCGAAGCGCGGCACCAGCGCAAGGATGAAATCGTCATCGTCTTCGGCCAGACGAATCAGCAGGGGCGTGTCGGTCATGGGCGGTCGGGTGGTTGGCAGTGGGCGGATCACGTGATGACCCTGCCGTTTCTACACCCTGCGCCGTGGCGGCGAAAGTCCCGACGCCGGCCGGCTCGCGCGCTGCGACGATTCGCGCCCACCGCCCACCGCCCACCGCCCTGCGGCCGCGGCGAGGCATTGCACTATCATCCGTCTCTGGCACCCGCGTCATGCTGGCGCTGCCGCCCCGTCACCACCGGAAAGTTTCGAACGCCATGCTCAATCCCCAGATTCTGGACACCTTCCGCCAGCTGCTGGAGCAGGCCATGGCCAGCGGCGACCCCGAGCCGACCGCGATGAACCTGGCCACGGTCGACAGCTCCGGCCGGGTAGCCTCGCGCATCGTGCTGCTGAAGGGCGTCGATGAGCGCGGTCTGCGCTTCTACACCAACTACCTCAGCGACAAGGGCAGCCAGCTGGAGGCGCATCCGCAGGTCGCGCTGTGCTTCCACTGGAAGCAGCTGCGCGACGGCGTGCAAGTGCGCATCGAGGGCGCCGCGCGCAGGCTGCAGCCGGAGGAGTCGGATGCCTACTTCGCCAGCCGCCCGCGCGGCAGCCAGATCGGCGCGTGGGCCTCGCTGCAGTCGCAGACGCTGCCCGATCGCGACACCTTCGAACAGCGGCTTTTGCGCTACGAGCACGAGTTCGAGGGCAGAGAGGTGAGCCGTCCGCCGCACTGGGGCGGCTACGTGGTGGAGCCGGACACGCTGGAGTTCTGGTACGGCGCGCAGTTCCGCTGGCATGAGCGGGTGCGCTGGAACCGCCACGGCCAGACCTGGACCAGCCGGCTGCTGTACCCGTGAGCCGCGCGCTGCCGGCACCGCACGTGGCGCAGGGCACCTTCGTCGTGCATACGCCGGGGCGCGGCTTCATCGAGGTCACCGAGGCGGTCAGCCAGGCGGTGGCCGCCAGCCACGTGCAGACCGGCATCGCCAACATCTTCACCGCGCACACCAGCTGCTCGCTGCTGCTCGGCGAGAACGCCGACCCGACCGTGCGCGATGACCTCGAGCGCTGGTTCGCGCGCGCCGTGCCGGATGGCGACGCGATCTTCCGGCACGCCGCCGAAGGCCCGGACGACATGCCGGCGCACGTGCGCAGCATCCTCACCGGTG
>JAJZGE010000159.1 GCA_021798675.1 Pseudomonadota bacterium
GGACGTGCCGGTGTACCCCACCATCGCCAGCCAGTTCAACGACCCCGGCGTCACCTGGATGTTCGCCAACCTGTGCCGGCTGCTGCGCGACAAGCTGCACCTGCCCGCGGAGAAGTGGACGCCGCAGATCGACACCACGCTGAAGGAGCCGCGCGCCACCGTGCTGATCCCCGGCAGCCGCGTGCGCTACCTCGCCGAGATCGCCGAGCAGGGCAGGGCCATCAATGCCTCCGTCGCGCACCAGGCCGAGGCCGCCAGCAAGGCGCAGCACTACTACGAGTCGCTGAAGGAGCTGGGCGACGACAAGCTGCCCAAGCCGCTGGAGCTGTACCACAGCGACGATTTGCAGGCGCATGACGGCCAGGCCGTCGACCGCACTCTGCTGCTGCTCCGCCAGCGCTACAACGCCGCGCTGAAGGAGCTCAGCCACGAGTCCATCCACCTGCTGCGCGAGTGGCCGGCGCTGCGCGAGTCGGTGACCAAGGACGTCAACGAATACAAGGTGCGCGACAAGGTGATCCGCGTCGAGAACTACCGCGAATCGCTGAGCCACCAGAAGATCCCCAAGGTGGCGCCGCCCAAGACCGAAAGCTGGGGCGACCAGCTGCTGTTCCTCGGCAAGGAGAACCTGCCGGGCCACTACCCCTACACCGGCGGCGTGTACCCGTACCGCCGCAGCGGCGAGGATCCCACCCGCATGTTCGCGGGCGAGGGCACGCCCGAGCGCACCAACCGCCGCTTCCACTACCTGAGCCAGGGCGGCGCGGCCACGCGCCTCTCCACCGCGTTCGACTCCGTCACCCTGTACGGCGAAGACCCGGCGCCGCGCCCGGACATCTACGGCAAGATCGGTAACTCCGGCGTCAACATCGCCACGCTGGACGACATGAAGAAGCTGTACTCCGGTTTCGACCTCAGCGCGCCCACCAGCTCGGTGTCGATGACCATCAACGGCCCGGCGCCGATCATCCTCGCGATGTTCATGAACACCGCGATCGACCAGAACGTGGAGAAGTACCTCAAGGAAGATCCCGCGCGCTGGGCCGAGGCCGAGAAGACCATCGCCGCCATCTACCCGCACGGCCGCCCGCAGTACTCCGGCGAGCTGCCCAAGGGCAACGAGGGCCTGGGGCTGGGCCTGCTCGGCGTCACCGGCAACCAGCTGGTGGACGCGGAGACCTACGCCCGCATCAAGGCCGAAACGCTGAGCAGCGTGCGCGGCACCGTGCAGGCCGACATCCTCAAGGAGGACCAGGCGCAGAACACCTGCATCTTCAGTACAGAGTTCGCCCTGCGCATGATGGGCGACATCCAGCAGTACTTCGTGGAGCACAAGGTCCGCAACTTCTACTCGGTGAGCATCAGTGGCTACCACATCGCCGAGGCTGGCGCGAACCCGATCAGCCAGCTCGCCTTCACCCTGAGCAACGGCTTCACCATCGTGGAGTACTACCTCGCGCGCGGCATGAAGATCGACGACTTCGCGCCCAACCTGTCGTTCTTCTTCTCCAACGGCATGGACCCGGAATACACCGTGATCGGCCGCGTAGCCCGCCGCATCTGGGCCCGCGCCATGCGCGAGCGCTACGGCGCCAGCGCGCGCAGCCAGATGATGAAGTACCACATCCAGACCTCCGGCCGCTCCCTGCACGCGCAGGAGATCCAGTTCAACGACATCCGCACCACGCTGCAGGCGCTGTATGCGCTGTTCGACAACTGCAACAGTCTGCACACCAACGCCTACGACGAAGCCATCACCACGCCCACCGAAGAAAGCGTGCGCCGCGCCGTGGCCATCCAGATGATCATCAACAAGGAGCTGGGCCTCAACTTCAACGAGAACCCCTGGCAGGGCAGCTACATCGTCGAAGAGCTCACCGACCTGGTGGAAGAGGCCGTCTACAAGGAGTTCGAAGCCATCAGCGAGCGCGGCGGCGTGCTCGGCGCCATGGACACCATGTACCAGCGCGGCAAGATCCAGGAAGAAAGCCTGTACTACGAGCACAAGAAGCACGACGGCAGCCTGCCGCTGATCGGCGTCAACACCTTTCTGCCCAAGGACCACGGCGGCGAGATCGCCACCGAGATCGAGCTGATCCGCTCGACGGAGGAGGAGAAGGGGCAGCAGATCGCCAACGTGCAGGCGTTCCAGAAGGCGCGCAATGCACTGGCGCCGGCTGGTGAGACCTCACATGCGCATGCCAGCGACTCCACCGACGAACCCGTGCCGCAGGTGCATGACAAGCATGGGCTGGCCTACCTGCAGAACACCGCCCGCGACCGCAAGAACGTCTTCGCCGCGTTGATGGAAGCGGTGAAGACGCACTCGCTGGGCCAGATCAGCCATGCGCTGTACGACGTGGGTGGGGAGTATCGGCGCAACATGTAAGCCCATCGGACCATGGAATGAACAAAGGCCCGCCGTTTGGCGGGTCTTTGCTATAACGGCTTGCGTCATATGGCGGTGCGCGTTATGGTATCCCCGTGATCAGGAACTTTGCCGACAAGGAAGCGGAAAAGATCTGGGGCGGAACGCCCTCCCGGCGCTTGCCTGCCGATATCCAGTCCGTGACCCGCCGCAAGCTGCGCATGCTCAACAACGCCGCCTCGCTGGACGATCTCCGTATACCGCCGGCCAACCGCCTGGAGGCGCTCAAAGGCAGCCGAAAGGGCCAGTACAGCATCCGCATCAACGACCAATGGCGCATCTGCTTTCGTTGGATCAACGGCGACGCCCACGACGTGGAAATCGTCGATTACCACTGACGTAAACGAGTCGACCATGAACATCCTGCCCAACATCCATCCCGGCGAAGTGCTGCTCGAGGAGTTCCTTGTGCCCATGGATATCAGCCAGAACGCGCTGGCGCGCGCCGCGGGCGTGCCGCCGCGCCGTATCAACGAGATCGTGCTTGGCAAGCGCGGCGTCACGGCGGATACGGCCGTGCGCCTGGCCGCTGCCCTGGGTACCAGCGAGCGGTTCTGGCTTGGCCTGCAGGCGGACTACGATCTGGAAGAGGCACACCGCACGCTAGGCAAGGCCATCGAAAAGATCGAGCGGATTGCCGCGTAGGCTTTGATCGAAGCGGCGCACGGCTCGCTGGATCAGGTCGGCTATGCGCTGTATGACGTGAGTGGGGAATACCGGCGGAGCATGTAAAACCGCCCGACCACCGGACGCCCGCACTTCGCGGGCGTTTTTTTGTAATGTGTGGTCCGGGGCTCGTGGCATCAGGGGGATGCATGATGTGGCGCTATTGGCTGGCAGGGTTGCTGGTTTCGGTGTCGTTCGCCTGCGCAGCGGGCAGCGGTCCGAAGATGATGGATTTGCTGCGGCGGCCCGAATACGAGCGTGCGGCGATATCGCCGGATGGTGCCTTGCTGGCCATATCCCACCGCGAGGACGAGGACACGATGGTCACGATCCTGCGGCGTTCGGACCTGCAGCCGGTCGCGCAGATCAGCACAGGCGGCCACGGGGAGATTCAAAGGCTTTCGTGGCTGGGGTCCGACCACTTGCTGATCGCGGCAAACAGCGACGTGGGGCCGTATCACGCGCCCATCTTCAAGCCCATACTTTATTTGGTGGACATCCATAAGAAGCACCCGCTGCCCATGCCGGCGAACTTCTTCGGCACCATCCACGGCGATGATCACCACTTCCTGATCCGGGAATGCAAGGATTTCAGCAAGGATCACGAGTGCCGCTTCAGCTTGTGGCGCGAGGACATCGATCATTGGCTGGACAAGGGGCAAGAGCTGGCCGTGGCCCCGTTGGGCGACGCCTCGATGATGGTCGACCACGCCGGGGTAGTGCGGTTCGCCTGGGCCTGGAGCAAAACGGCGCGTAGCCAGCTCTACGTGCGCGGCGACAACGGGCAATGGTCCTCGCTCAACGACAGCGACGTGACGCACGTCGACATGGTGCCGGTCGGCATTTCCCGCGACAACAAGACCGCCTTTCTGGAGCGCGAGCGCACCGAAGGCCCCAACGTCATCGAGAGCTACGACTTTGCCAGCGGCAAGCGCACCGAGCTGCTGAGCGACCCGGTATCGGATCCGCTCGGCATCATCTTTTCCATGGACGGCGAGGAACCCATCGGCGCCTGGTTTGGTCCCGGCCGTCCGCAAGCGCGTTACTGGGCGCCGAACAGCGACGACGCCAAATGGCATCGCGCGCTGATGAAGGCCTTTCCCGGCAACATGATCAGCGTGCCCAGCAGCACCGCCGACGGTTCCACCATCGTGGTGTTCACCTACAGCGACAAGGACGACGGCTCGTGGTACACGCTGGACCGGACCACGCACAAGGCCGAGCTGCTGTTCCATGCCCGGCCCTGGCTGGACGCCTCGCAGATGGCCGCCATGGAGCCTTTCGAATTCAAGGCGAGGGACGGGCTGACCCTGCATGGATTCCTCACGCGAGCCAGGGGCGTGAGCGGCCCGGCGCCGACGGTGGTGATCGTCCATGGCGGCCCGTACTTCGTCGCGGACGACTGGAATTTCGACCAGGAAACCCAGCTGCTGGCGGCCAACGGCTACAGCGTGCTGCAGGTGAACTTTCGCGGGTCGGCGGATTTTGGCCTGCATTTCATGCAGCTCGGCTATCGCCAGTGGGGCCTGGCCATGCAGAACGACGTTACCGACGCCACCCGATGGGCGATTGCGCAGGGCGTGGCGGACCCCAGGCGCATCTGCATCTACGGTGCGAGCTATGGCGGATACGCCGCCCTCATGGGCGCGGCGCGCGAACCCGGGCTCTACCGCTGCGCGATCGGGTTGGCCGGCCCGTACGACCTGAGCAAGCTCTATCGCTGGGGCGACATCCATCGCAGCGACTACGGCATGTATTACCTCAACGTGGTGCTGGGCTCGGACAAGGCCGCCCTGGCCGCCGACTCGCCCATTTCGCGCGCTTCCGCCATCACCGTCCCGGTGCTGTTGGTGCACGGCGAGCTGGATGGGCGCGTGCCTATCCAGTACGCACTCGCTATGCGCTCCGCACTGAAGAAGGCGGGCCACCCCGCGGAGTTCGTGCAATACGACTGGGAGGGGCACGGCCTCAGCGATCCGGCGGACATGCGGGATTTCTGTAAGCGTCCGGTGACGACACCTTGCGGGAATCGGGTCAGGGTGCAGCGGACGCCGAAGATTGGGTTCCCTGCGTCTGAAGAATCCGGTTGAATCTTCGGTTCTCCCGACAAGGATGCCGATTAGCCCACTGGCAGCAGGGTTTCGATGTCGCGCATTTTGGTCATGGGCAGCCGGGTCAGGACGTCGGTCAGCCAGGCCTGCGGATCGCGTCCGTTGGCCCTGGCCGTAGCCAGCAGGCCCATGATCGCTGCGGCCCGCTTGCCGGCCGATTCGGAGCCGGCAAACAACCAGTTTTTACGGCCCAGAGCGATCGGGCGGATGGCGTTTTCGGCCGCGTTGTTGTCCAGTGGATATCGGCCATCGTCCAGTGTCGTGGTCAAGTTTTGGTGGACACGGCGATAGGGGGTTTCAGGTCGTGGCCTTCTCGTAGTCGGCGGGTGATCGGTAGCCGAGCGTGGAGTGCAGCCGGTGGGTGTTGTAGAAGGCGACGATGTA
>JAJZGE010000160.1 GCA_021798675.1 Pseudomonadota bacterium
GGGGCGTACCTGGTACTTGCCTGATGCAGCCCCCATATCCACCTCGGCCGGATAGGAATGGGACGCTTACAAGCCCTTCGCCGCCTGCGCCACCGCGCGGAACAGCGCACGCCCCTTGTTCATCGTCTCCTCCCACTCGGCGGCGGGATCGGAGTCGTAGACGATGCCGGCGCCGGCCTGCACATGCAGGCGGCCGTCCTGGATCACCGCGGTGCGGATCGCGATCGCGGTGTCGGCGTCGCCCCACCAGCCAATCCAGCCGATCGCGCCGGCGTAGATGTTGCGCTTGTACGGCTCCAGCTCCTGGATGATCTCCAGCGCGCGGATCTTCGGCGCGCCGCTGAGCGTGCCGGCCGGGAAGGTGGCCTTGAGCACGTCCATGTAGCTGAGGCCGGGCTTCGCCGTACCCTGCACCTGCGAGACGATGTGCATCACGTGCGAGTAGCGCTCGATCACGAACGACTCGCTGACCTCGACCGTGCCGGTCTCGCTGATACGGCCGATGTCGTTGCGGCCCAGGTCGATCAGCATCACGTGCTCGGCGCGCTCCTTCGGGTCGGCCAGCAGCTCCGCCTCCAGCACCTTGTCCTCTGCCTCGGTGGTGCCGCGCTTGCGCGTGCCGGCCAGCGGTCGCACCAGCACCTTGCCGTCCTTCAGCCGCGCCAGGATCTCCGGCGAGGAACCCACGATCTGGGTATCGCCGAGATCGACGAAGTACATGTACGGCGAAGGGTTCAGCGCGCGCAGCGCGCGGTACACGTCCACCGGCCGCGCGTTGAAGCCCACGCTCAGTCGCTGCGATGGCACCACCTGGAAGATGTCACCGGCGCGGATGTACTCCTTGGCCTTCTCCACCATCGCCTCGAACTCGGCCTTGGTGAAGGAGGACTTGAAGTCGCCCTCGTCCAACGCGACCGACTGGGCCAGCTGCGGATAGGAGGCGCCGCCCTGGCGCAACCGGTAGACCAGTGCGTCGAGCCGTCGCTGGGCGTTGGCGTAGGCCTGCGGCTGCGCGGGATCGGCATGCACGATCAGGTACAGACGACCCTTGAGGTTGTCGAATACGGCGACTTCCTCGGCCAACATCAGCAGCACGTCGGGCGTGCCAAGCTCGTCGGCGCGGTTCCACTGCGCCAGCCGTGGCTCGATGTAGCCGATGGTCTCAAAACCGAAGTAGCCGACCAGGCCGCCGCTGAACGCGGGCAATTGCGGCAGGCGCGGCACGTCGTACTGCTGACGGAGTTTCTCGATCTCGGCGAGCGGATCGTCCAGATGGCGGCGCTCGGTGATCTCGCCCGAATCTTCCACTTCCATCTCGTGTCCACGCAGGCGGTACACGCGCCTGGCCGGCAGGCCGATGATCGAATAGCGCCCCCAGGTGGCGCCACCCTCGACCGACTCGAACAGGAAGGTGTAAGGGCCGTCGGCCAGCTTCAGGTACACCGACAACGGCGTATCGAGGTCGGAAAACACCTCGCGCACCAGCGGGATGCGGGTGTGGCCTTGCGCAGCCAGCGCGTCGAAGTCGCTACGGGAGATCACGGATGGACCATTTCATGGGAGGTAGGCCGTACACGATAGCAGGGCGGCGCGGATTTCCGGATGGACGTCCATCCCGGAGCGGCTACAACCGCTGCCGCGGCATCCCATGCAGGCGCAGACAGAAGGCCACGCCGCTGCCGTCGTCGAGGTTGCGCGCACTGGCGATGCCGCCGTGGCGCTCGGCCACCAACCGCACTACGTAGAGGCCCAGGCCGAGATGCGGCGCATCCCCGGGGGTGGCCTTGTCGCGCAGGCTCACCAGCGAATCGAACAGCCGGCCATGCATCGCCGCGGGCAGCGGCGGCCCCTGGTTGGCCAGCTCGATCTCGGCGCCGCCATCGATGGCATGCAGCGACAGGCGCAACCAGCCGTCGGGCGGGGTGAAGGAGAGCGCGTTGTCGAACAGCTTGTCCAGCGCCTGCGCGATCGGTTCGGGCGCGCAGTGCAGCCGCAGCGGCGTATCCGGCAGCACGCATTCCAGCCGGCGCGCCCCGGCCAGCGGACGGTAGGCCGCCGCGCAGCCACGCACCACCTCGCGCAGGTCTACGTCCTCCGGCTCGGCGGCGGCGATCGCGCGCTCCATGCGGCTGGCCTCGCTCATTGCGCGCACCAGCGCGCCCAGCCGCGCCACGCCATCGCGCGCACGCGCCAGGTAGGGCTGGGCGTCCGGCGGCAGGTCGGCCTGCTCCAACAGGATGTGCTCGAGGTTGTCCAGCGAGGACTTCACGATCGCCAGCGGCGTATTGAGCTCGTGCGACAGCTTGGAGGCCAGCGTGCGCAGGTAGTCGGTGTAGCCGCCGACGGCCTCGAACAGCTTTTCGAAGCTGCGGGCGAGGTCGCCGATCTCGTCCGGATCGCCGGTCATCGGGAAGCGTCCCCGCTCCAACGAACCGTCCAGGCGTCCATCCGACAATTGTGCAAGCTCGGCGGCGTTGCGCAGGCGTCCCAGGCGCAGGCTGAGGCGCGTGGCGAACAGCAACAGGATCGCGCCGGCAACCAGCAGCACGCCGAAGCTGGTCAGCAGCAAGCCGAACAGTGCACGGTTCGCCAGCAACGGCACGGCGCGACTGGCCTGCTCCAGCAACAGCACGCCAAGCACCTTGCCGTCCCGCTCGATGGGCACCGCCGCGGAGAGCACTACGCTGCCGCGCTCCTCGCCGCTGCGCCACACGCTCACCGGCTGGCCGGCGCGCGCATGCAACACCTCCGGGGTATCCAGCTTCGGCACCTCCTGCGCCCACAGGTTGGCGTTTTCCAGACGTGTCGCCAGCAGCGAGCGGTAGATCAGCGAGGCGAACCAGCCTGGCTGATCCGCTGCACCGGATGCGGTGGTCAACTTGCCGCTGCGCGCCAGCAACCACCCTTGCGGCGACAACACGCGCGCCTGCGTGCGATCCGGCGCGAGGTTGGCGAGCTCGCCGGAGAGCGCGGCCGAATAGTCCAGCAGCGGCCGGGTCTGCAGCGCCATGCGGTCGCCGCCGTCCGTCGCCACGTACGCGCCGATGCCCAGCGCCTGCAGGGCCAGGTCAACCGGCAGGCGCAACTCGACCCGGAAGCCGCTGCCGTCCTCCTGCCATTGCGCGGGGAACTCCACGGGCAAGCCGGCCACCGGCGCTCCCAGCGCACTGGCGGTGATCGCACCCGGCGCGTCGCTTTCCAGAAGATAACGCTGGGTACCGGCCGCGTTGGTCAGCGCGAGATTGAGATGGTCGGCGGCCAGTGCGCTCATGCCATCCATCGTGTCGGCACGGGTGCGCCGGGTGTCGCGCACCTGGGCGTAGAGATAGAGCCCGCTCGCGTCCTCGGCCAGCAGTAGCTGGCCGCGCACGCCGAACGACTGGCTCCACGGCGTCAGCGGCGCCCAGTCGTCGCCGTAACCGTCCACGGTGATCGGATCGACCGCCCGTTCCACGTACCATGCCGCGTCACCCTGCGGCAGCGGCGCATGCGTCACCACCAGGCTGCGTGCCACCGCGCGCGCCGAAGCGATCAGTGCCTGCGCCTGCCCTTCGCGCAGCAGCACCTCCATTTGCCGCACGTACAACCAACCGGCCACCGGCAGCGCCAGCGTGCACAACGCGACGAGCAGAAGCTTGCGGCGAAGGCTCATCCCGTCTTCAACGCTTCGTTGCCTCGACGTAGCGCTCGTAGCGCGCGTCGGTCGCCACCTGCATGAAAGCCTCAAGCAACGCCCGCTGCTCGACATCGCCATCGGCGAAGCTCATCGACCAGCTCAGGCGGATGCCGCTTTCCTTGCCGGGGTCGCAGAACACCACCGCGTCATCGATGCGGTCGCTGCCCTGGTACAGCACCCCCGCACAGGGCATGTGCGGATTGCCGATGTGGATATCGGTGGCGTGGCCCTTGGGATCTCGCTGCAGGTATTGCTTGCGATCGGCCGCCACTTCGTCGGCCAGCGTCGCCAGCTTGCGCGGCCAGGTGTTGAGCACCATCACCCGCTCGGGCTTGCCCGTCCACTCGCCCTGGTAGAGCACGGCATCGACGCCGATGGCCTTGGCGTAGGTGCAGCAATCGCGCGTCCAGCCCGGCGGACTCGCCACCGCGATGGCCCACGCAGGCGCATCACCGTCGCGCACGCCGTGGGCCAGCATGTCGTCGCTGGCTTGCGCGGCCATCGCACACGTGCAGACAACGGACAGGGTCAGGGCCAGCAAGCGGCGCACGTTCACGGCTTCCACCGATAACCCACGCCATGCACCGTCTCGATGGCGTCGAATTCCGGCGCCACCGCGATGAACTTCTTGCGGATGCGCTTGATGTGCGAGGTGATGGTGGCGTCGTCAACCACCAGCTCCGCCTCGCGCATCAGCTGGTCGCGGTTCTTCACGTGGCCCGGGAAGCGGATCAGCGTATGCACCATCCAGAACTCGGTGACGGTAAGCGGCACCTCCACACCGTCCCAGGTGATGCGCATGCGCTCGGATTCCATCTTCAGCGGGCCGTGCTCGATCACCGTCTCGCTGGTCGCCGGCGCCTTCAGCGACTCGATGCGCCGGAACAGCGCGGCGATACGTGCAGCAAGCTGGTGCAGGCTGGTGTCCTTGCTGAGGTAATCGTCCGCGCCGAGGCGCAGGCCGGAGATCACATCGAAATCCGAATCGCGCGCGGTCAGGAAGATGATCGGCAGCGTGGCGGACTTCGCGCGCAGCTCGCGGCACAGGTCGAAACCGCCTTCCGGTTCGTCGCCGAGGCCGATGTCGATGATTACCAGTTCCGGCAGCTTGATCGCGAACGCGTTGGACGCGTCCTGCCGCGAGCCATAACCGCGGGTGTCGTAGCCAAAGCGGTTGAGCGCCTCGACGTAGTTGGCGCGGATCAATGGTTCATCTTCGACGATGGCGATGCTGCGGCCCATGGGCGGCTCCCTGTTGGATGGCGCGATGCAATGGCGCGCAGCGTGCTATGCGCGCGCAGATGGCGCAAGCCACATGCTCCCGCTGCCCGCGTTTTGCCATAAGCCGTCAGCAGCCGGCCTCGACCTCGCCGCCAGCGCGACCGCGCCACGGCGTGAGATGGACCCATCGCTCCCCCGGATGCCGCCATGACCCGCAACGAAGCTGCCGACCGCGACCCCAATGCCGAACTGCGCAGTTTCGAACCGCTGCGGGTGACGCTGGCGCTCGGCGCCTTGCTGCTCGGCCTGCTGGTAGGGCTGTACTGACACCTTATCCCGTGGACGGCCTGAATGCGGCCAGCGCGCACGGAAGCGCGCCGGCCGCGGGGGCTAGCAAGCGGCCGACCTTCCCTTTTCCTCCATGCGTGTGGTTCCTTCGATCCCCTCCACGCGAGGGGATTTTTTTCGGCCACCTTCCAGGAAAGTCGCCTCTGGGCGGTCGCTGATCCAATGTCGAAAAGCGTCTCTGCGATTTTGGGGAACCATTCCGGCCGGAGCCGGTCTGACCTACGGACTGACGCCTCCATTGCCGTGGATGGCGCGGATGCGGCGCCTCCCCTCCCCAGCC
>JAJZGE010000161.1 GCA_021798675.1 Pseudomonadota bacterium
TGGCCTGTACGAGGCGGTGGACTACACCCCGGCGCGCCTGCCGCGCGGGCAAGACGCGGTGGTGGTGCGCTCGTTCATGGCGCATCACCAGGGCATGAGCCTGCTGGCGCTCGATCATCTGCTGCAGCAACGCCCGATGCAGCGTCGTTTCGAGTCCGACCCCAGCCTGCGCGCCACCTTGCTGCTGCTGCAGGAACGCGTGCCCAAGACCGCCGCCGAATACCGCCATGCCTCCGCCGCACTGGCGCCGCAGGCGCTGGGGCGCACAGCGGAAACCAGCCTGCGCGTGTTCACCGATCCGGACCGTGCACGGCCCGCCGTGCAGTTGCTGTCGAACGGTCGCTATCACGTGATGGTCAGCAGTGCCGGCGGAGGCTACAGCCGTCATCGCGACATGGCGGTGACGCGCTGGCGCGAAGACATCAGCCGCGACGACGCCGGCACGTTTTGCTATTTGCGCGATGTCGGCAGCGGTGCGTTCTGGTCCGGTGCGCATCAGCCTGCGCGCGCCACGCACAAATCCTACGAGGCGATCTTTTCCGGTGCCCGCGCCGAATTCCGCACGCGCACGCAGGATTTCGACACCCACACCGAAATCGTCGTCTCACCGGAGGACGATATCGAACTGCGGCGCTTGCGCGTGACCAACCGCAGCCGCACCCGACGCAGCATCGAGATCACCAGCTATGCCGAGGTGGTGCTGGCGCCGGCACTGGCCGATGCCATGCACCCGGCCTTCAGCAAGCTGTTCGTGCAGACCGAACTGGTGCAAGCGCTGCAGGCCATCGTCTGCACCCGGCGCCCGCGCTCCGCCAGCGAACGGGTGCCGTGGATGTGTCATCTGCTGGCCGTGCACGATGCCCACATCGACGAAATTTCGTACGAGACCGACCGTGCCCGCTTCATCGGCCGAGGCCGCAGCACGGCCGATCCACTGGCGATGGGCAGCGCGGACCAGCCTGCGCGCGCGCTGTCCAACAGCGCAGGCTCGGTGCTCGACCCGATCGTCGCCATCCGCTGCCGCATCACCCTCGATCCCGAGCAATCGGCGCTGGTCGATCTGGTCACCGGTGTGGGTGATAGCCGCGACGCCTGCCTGCACCTGATTGAAAAATACCGCGACCGGCATCTGGCCGACCGCGTGTTCGATCTGGCCTGGACGCATAGCCAGGTGATGCTGCGCCAGCTCAACACCAGCCAGGTGGACGCGCAGTTGTACGAAGAAGTGGCCGCCGGCCTGCTGTATGCCAACGCGTCCCTGCGCGCCGAGGCCGGCATCCTGCGCGCCAACCGGCGTGGCCAGTCGGGCTTGTGGGGCCAGGCCATTTCCGGCGACCTGCCCATCGTCCTGCTGCACATCGCCGACCCGGCGAATATCGAACTGGTGCGGCAACTGGTGCAGGCGCATGCCTACTGGCGGCTCAAAGGCCTGGCGGTGGATCTGGTGATCTGGAACGAGGACCACGCCGGCTACCGGCAGCAATTGCAGGACCAGATCATGGGCCTGATTTCTTCCGGTGTGGAAGCCAGCCTGGTCGACCGTCCCGGTGGCATTTTCGTGCGCCCGGCGCAGCAGATTTCCAACGAAGACCGCATCCTGGTGCAATCCGCCGCGCGCGTGGTGCTGAGCGACAGCCGGGGCACGCTCGCCGAGCAGGTCGGGCGCCGGCGCCTGCAAAAGCAGCCCGAGACCTTGCTGCCGGCGCGCACGCGACCGCTGGAATCCAATCACCCGGGCGGCACGCCGGTCACCGCGGCTGCACAGGCCGATGCGCTGTTGCTGGACAATCCCTGTGGCGGCTTCAGCGTCGATGGCCGCGAGTATGTGATCGACCTGGCTGCGGGACAGAACACCCCCGCGCCATGGGCCAACGTTCTGGCCAATGCGCAGTTCGGCACGGTGATCTCGGAGAGCGGCGGCGCCTACACTTGGGGCGAGAACGCGCACGAATTCCGCCTCACGCCGTGGCACAACGACCCGGTGACCGACGCCAGCGGCGAAGCCCTGTATGTGCGCGACGAAGAGAACGGCCATTCCTGGTCGCCCACGCCGCTGCCCCGGCGTGGCGAGGGCGCGTATCGCACCCGCCACGGCTTCGGCTACAGCGTGTTCGAGCACAGCGAAGACGGCATCCGCACCGAGTTGTGGGTGTATGTGGCACTGGACGAGGCGGTGAAGTTCTCGGTGCTGAAAGTGCGCAATGTCTCCGGGCGCGCGCGTCGCCTGTCGGCGACCGGCTATGTCGAATGGGTGCTCGGCGACCTGCGCGAGAAAACCGCCATGCATGTGGTCACTGAGTCCGACCCGGTGACCGGCGCCTTGTTTGCGCGCAATGCCTACAACACCGAATTCGCCGGTCGCGTGGCGTTTTTCGATGTCGACAACCCGGCGCGCAGCGTGACCGGCGACCGCAGCGAATTCCTTGGCCGCAACGGCAACCTGCGCAACCCGGCGGCCATGCGCCACGCACGACTGTCGGGCCAAGTCGGCGCGGCGCTGGACCCGTGCGCGGCCATCCAGATTCCATTCGATCTGGGTGCCGGCGACACGCGAGAAATCATCTTCCGCCTGGGCGTCGCCGACAGCCCCAAGGCCGCCGGCGCGCTGGTGCAGCGCTGTCGCGGCCCGGGCACCGCGGCCACCACGCTCGACGCCGTGCGCGAACACTGGCGCAGCACGCTGGGCGCGGTGCAAGCGCGCACACCTGACCCGGCGCTGGACGTGCTGGTCAACGGCTGGCTGCTGTACCAGGTGATTGCCTGCCGCTTCCTCGCGCGCAGCGGCTACTACCAGTCGGGCGGCGCCATCGGCTTCCGCGACCAGTTGCAGGACGCCATGGCGATGATCCACGCCCGGCCCGATGCCGTGCGCCAGCATCTGCTGCTGTGCGCGGCGCACCAATTTAGCGCGGGCGACGTGCAGCACTGGTGGCACCCGCCGCTGGACCGCGGCGTGCGCACGCGCTGCTCCGACGATTACCTGTGGCTGCCGCTATGCGTCAGCCGCTACGTGCAGATCACCGGCGACGCCGGCGTGCTCGACGAGATCGCGCCTTATCTGGAAGGCCGTGCCGTCAACCTCGACGAAGAAGCCTATTACGACCGCCCCACGCGTTCGGAGCGACGTGAGTCGCTCTACCAGCACTGCGTGCGTGCCATCGAGCACAGCATGCCGCGCGGCGCGCATGGTCTGCCGCTGATGGGCACGGGCGACTGGAACGACGGCATGAACCGCGTCGGCGACCAGGGCCGCGGTGAAAGCGTCTGGCTCGGTTTCTTCCTGCACGACGTATTGCTTCGCTTCGTGCCACTGGCGCAGGCGCGAAGCGACGTCGCGTTCGCCGCGCGCTGCGAATCGACGGCTACTGCGCTGCGCAGCAACCTCGATCAGCATGGCTGGGATGGCGCCTGGTATCGCCGTGCCTACTTCGACGACGGCACGCCGCTGGGTACGGCAGACGGTGCGGAATGCCAGATCGACGCCATCGCGCAGAGCTGGGCCGTGCTGTCCGGCGCTGCCGATGCGAGCCGCCAGCGGCAGGCGATGGAAGCGCTCGACCAGCGTCTGGTGCGCCGCGACGTCGGGCTGGTGCAATTGCTCGACCCACCGTTCGACCACAGCCCGCTCGATCCCGGCTACATCAAGGGCTATGTGCCCAGCGTGCGCGAAAATGGCGGCCAGTACACGCATGCGGCCGTGTGGGCGGCAATGGCCTTCGCGGAACTCGGCGATTCCGCGCGCGCCTGGGAACTGCTGGGCATGATCAACCCGGTCCACCATGCGCGCAGTGCCGCCGACATCGAGCGCTACAAGGTCGAGCCTTATGTCATGACCGCTGACGTGTACGCCGCCCCGCAGCATGTGGGACGCGGCGGCTGGAGCTGGTACACCGGCTCGGCCGGCTGGATGTACCGCCTGATCGTGGAGTCACTGCTCGGTCTGCGCCGCGAGGGCACGCTACTGCGCATCGTCCCGGTCATCCCCGCCGACTGGCATTTCTTCGAGCTGGATTACCGTTACCGCAGCACCAGCTACCACATCGTCGTACTGCAGTCAGGCGCTGGCGACCTCAACGAGTTGCGCCTGGATGGCGTGATTCAGGAACCAGCAGGCATCGTGCTGCAAGACGACGGTCTGGAACATCGAGTCGAGTTCCGTCAACGACGCGAAACGAGCAGTTCGCGAAACCCGGCACGCATGTCGCAGTCGAAGTAAAGTGACCCGCCTGGAACTTTCGGATATCGGCTGTCCCGGCGTGCCACCCAACTGCTCCAGCATATCCGCCAGCGCGCGGCACGCGCAGCGCCCCGGCGATCTGGTGCACCACCGGGTCAGGCGACCGGGTCGACGGTGAAGCTCTCGCCGCAGCCGCAGGCGCCGGTGGCCTGCGGATTGTGGAAGGCGAAGCTGGCGTTGAGTCCTTCGCGGCGGAAGTCGATCACGGTGCCGTCCACCAGCGGCAGACTGGCCTCGGCGACCACGACGCGCACGCCATCCAGGTCGAACACGTGGTCGTCATCGCGCAGCTGCCCGGCCAGATCGACGGTGTAGGCAAAGCCGGAGCAGCCGGTGCGCTTGACACCGAAACGCACCGCCGCAGCCGCGGGCGTCTGCGCCAGGAAGGCCTGCATGCGATCGCGTGCACTGGGGGTAAGGCGGATGCTCATGGGGTACCGGGGTCGATGACGGCCTGCAGTGTAGTACCAGGACGCGCGCCGGATCCGATTCCGCAGACCGCACGGTTCAGGGGATCGCCGGGCTTCCATTATGATCGCCAGTCCGTGGTGCCGGCATGCGGCGCCCGCGACGGAGTTGCAAGCAATGACGGCAATCAGCGTGAAGCAGGCCCTGGCGGGCACGGCGGGAACCGGCAGCGAGGTGACGGTTCACGGCTGGGTGCGCACGCGACGCGATTCCAAGGCCGGGCTGTCATTCGTCAACGTCAGCGACGGCTCCTGCTTCGATCCGATCCAGGTCGTCGCACCGGCGACACTGGCCAATTACGCGAGCGAGATCACGCGCCTGACCGCCGGCTGCGCGGTGATCGTCCGCGGCTCGCTGGCGGCGTCGCAGGGCAAGGGCCAGGCCTGGGAGATCCAGGCCACGCGCATCGAGGTGACGGGCTTCGTCGACGATCCCGAGACCTATCCCATCCAGCCCAAGGCGCACTCGCTGGAATTCCTGCGCGAGGTGGCCCACCTGCGTCCACGTACCAACCTGTTCGGCGCCGTGGCCCGCGTGCGCCACACCCTGATGGCGGCGATCCACCGCTACTTCAGCGAACAGGGCTTCGTCTGGGTCAACACGCCGATCATCACCACCTCGGATGCCGAGGGCGCCGGGCAGATGTTTCGCGTCTCGACGCTGGATCTCGCCAACTTGCCGCGGGCGCCCTCAGGCGGCATCGACTTCGGCAGGGATTTCTTCGGCAAGGAGGCGTTCCTGACCGTCTCGGGCCAGCTCAACGTCGAGGCCTACTGCCTGGCGCTGAGCAAG
>JAJZGE010000162.1 GCA_021798675.1 Pseudomonadota bacterium
CCTCGCGTCCGAAGCTCCGGTCATCCGGCTGGTCAACTTGTTGATCCAGCGCGCCGTCGAGCAGCGCGCGTCGGATATCCACATCGAGCCTTTCGAGGATCACCTGACGGTGCGGTATCGCATCGACGGCCTGCTGCGCCCGGTCGAAGCGCCGCCGGCGCGCCTGGCGGCGGCCGTCATCTCGCGCATCAAGATTCTGGCCCGCCTCAATATCGCCGAGCGACGCCTGCCCCAGGACGGGCGCCTGATGGTGCGCATTGCCGGCAAGGCGCTCGATGTGCGCGTCAGCTGCATGCCGACCAGCTTCGGCGAGTCGGTCGTCCTGCGCTTGCTCGACCGGGAGAGCATCCGGTTCGATTTTGCTGCGCTGGGCTTCGCGCCGCCTGCCCTCGATGGCTTCCTGCAGGCGCTGGACCGCCCCAACGGCATCGTGCTGGTCACCGGACCCACCGGCTCCGGCAAGACCACCACGCTGTACACGGCGCTCAGCCGGCTCAACCGCCCGGAGCGCAAGATCATCACCGTCGAGGATCCGGTCGAATACCAACTCGATGGCATCAACCAGATCCAGGTCAAGCCCAGTATCGGCCTGGATTTCGCGCAGGCCCTGCGCTCGATCGTGCGCCAGGATCCGGATGTGATCATGGTCGGCGAGATGCGCGATCTGGAGACCTGCCGCATCGCCATCCAGTCTGCGCTGACCGGTCACCTGGTCCTCTCCACGCTGCACACCAACAGCGCCGCGGCCGCCATCACGCGGCTTCAGGACATGGGGGTGGAAGATTACCTGCTCGCCTCGACCGTGCACGGCATTCTGGCGCAGCGGTTGGTGCGGCGGCTCGATCCCGCTGCGTGCGAGACCTATCAGGCGCCCGAGGACGTCGTCGAGACCTTTCAGCTGCGACGTTTTTCGAATGCCGGTCCCGTTCTCTTGCGTCGACCGCGTAAGGATCTCGAGCCTACGGCCAACGCCTACCGAGGTCGGATGACGGTGCTGGAGTACCTGCCGCTGACGGACGCCATCCGGAGTTTGATTCTGCGTCGTACCGATGCCGCCACGATCGAACAGGCTGCGCGGCAGGCTGGCATGCGTACCATGTTCGAGGATGGTCTGGTCAAAGCCCTCGCCGGCGAGACCACGATCGAAGAGGTGCTCCGCGTCACCCAGGAGTCCTGATGGCGCGATTCCGCTATCGTGCGGTCGCTCCGAACGGTGCGCTGGAGCGCGGCGAAATCGAGGCCGACAGCATCGAGGACGCCCTCGCGCGCCTGCACGATTCAGGGCACATGCCGCTGGAAGCGCGGCCCGCCCAGGCGTGGCGCGGAGGCTTGGCGCGTTGGATCCATCCTCGCACACTGGATCTGGCCGGACAGGCCGAGTTCGCGCTGCAGCTGGGGACCTTGCTGCGCGCGGGCCAGCCCCTGGATCGCGCGTTGGGTCTCCTGATCGAACTGCCGGAGACCGCCTCGGCGCGGTCCATGATCGAACGCATTCGCGAGCGCGTACGCGGCGGCGCGCCGCTGTCGGCCGCCTTGGATGCGGAACCCGCGGTGTTTTCCAAGCTCTTCACCAGCCTGATTCGCGCCGGCGAGGCCAGCGGCCATCTGGACGCCGCCCTGACCGGTCTGTCGACCCATCTGGCGCGCACTGTGGCCCTGCGCGGCACCGTTCTGAATGCCCTGGTTTACCCGGCCTTTCTGCTGGTCGGCGTGCTGGGGGCCTTGATCCTGCTGCTGACCTATGTCGTACCGTCGTTCGTGCCGATTTTCGCAGGGATGGGCGTGCCGCTGCCCTGGATCACGGTCGGCGTTCTGGCGCTCGGGCAGTTCCTGCAGCAGTGGGGCTGGGCCGTCCTGCTGGGTCTGGTCGCACTGGGCGTTCTGGCCGCGCAACGACTGAAGGATCCCGCCGCACGTCTTGCGCTGGATCGCCACCTGCTGAAGCTGCGTGTGCTCGGCCCCTTGCTGATCAAGATCGAAATGGCGCGCATCGCGCGCACGCTCGGGACACTCACCGGCAACGGGGTTTCCCTGCTCTCGGCGATGGCCATCGCGTCCCAGGTCGCCGCAAACCGGGCCATCCGCGCGGACGTGGAGCACGCTGCCGAGCGCGTCCGGGACGGGCATGCGCTGGCCGCCGCGCTCACGCACGCGTCTTGGGTGCCGCGTGTCGCGCTGGCCATGATTCAGGTCGGCGAGGAGTCGGGGGAACTCGATGCCCTGCTGCTGCGGCTGGCGGACACGTTCGAAGCCGATGCCGGGCGCAGCATCGACCGTCTGCTGGCGGCGCTGGTGCCGACCTTGACGGTCTTGATGACGTTTCTGGTCGGGCTGATCATGCTGGCCATTCTGCTGCCGCTGTTGAGCCTCACCAGCGGCATTCACTGAATCAGTCGGGGCCAAGGATTCTTCGGGGAGATCGTCGTGTTTCCATCAAGCGCTTCGAGCAGCACGTTCAATCCAGTCCGATCGTCACGCGCGCGGCAGAGGATTTCGATCTCCGCGGTCATCGGCCGTCACTGGACCCGCATGGGCAGAGCAAGCCACTCGCGCGCCACCACGCGATCCGGCGGCTTCACCCTGATGGAAATGCTGGCGGTCATCGTGTTGCTCGGCATCGTGGCGGTGATCGTGGTGCAGGCGGTCGGACATAACGTCGAAAAGGGCCGCTACGACGCCGGCAAGGCGCAACTGGCAGTCGTCGAGCAGGCGATCAGCAACTACAACCTCGATAATGGGTCGCCCCCTCCAGACTTGCAGGCGCTGCTCAAGGCGCCGCCGAGTACCCCGAACTGGCAAGGGCCCTATCTGAAGCCCTCGCAACTGGTGGATCCCTTCGGCCATGCCTTCGGCTACCGGGTACCGGGCAAGCACGGCCCGTATGATCTCATCTTCTACGGCGCCGACGGCAAACCTGGAGGCACGGGCTACGACCGGGACGTCGGCAGTTGGCAATAGTCGCACTGCGCACGCGGCTCCGCGGCTTCACGCTGATCGAGCTGATGGCGGTCATCGTGCTGCTGGGCGTCGCCTTGGCGCTGGGCGGCATGGCCATGGGCGGCGCGCTGCAGCGCGATGCGTTGCCCGCCGCCGCACGCAATCTGGCTGCCGCGCTGCAATGGACGCGCGCGCAGGCGATGGCCCACCGGCACAGCGAGGCGCTGGAGCTGGACCTGGCGCAGCCGGGCTATCAGGCTCCCGGCCTGCCGCACGTGGCGCTTCCGCACGGGACAGCGCTGCTGCTGACCACGGCTTTGCGCGAGCGGGTCAACGCATCCGCGGCCGGTATCCGGTTCTTCGCGGACGGCACTTCGAGCGGCGGTCGGATCCTCCTGGCGCGCGGCCGCCAGCGCTGGGCCATCGAGATCGCCTGGCTGACCGGGCAGGTGCGCGTCCATGCGCTGCCGATGCGCTGACCGGCCCCCGGGCGGCTTCACGTTGATCGAACTGCTCGGCGCCCTGGCGTTGGCGGCGATCGGGCTGGTCATCCTGCTGCAGGTGCTGCGCGAGACCACCGAACTGGATCTGCATGCCGAAGGTGCAACCGGCGCGGCACTGCGTGCGCGCTCGCTGCTGGCCGAAGTCGGTGGGCCCATTCCCCTGAAACCCGGCGCGTACCAAGGTCAAACGCAGCAGGGCTATGCCTGGCAGATGAGCATCGCGCCTTGGCGTGATCCGGAAATCCCCGCACGGGCAACTCCGGCCGCCGCAACGCTGCTCGAGGTCCGCCTGCAGGTGTTCTGGCGCGGACATCGCGCCATCTTCGAGACGCTGCGGGCGGTGCCGGCTTCGGGGGACGGATTGCCGGCGCCATGAAGACACGCGGCTTCACGCTGCTCGAGATCCTGCTGGCGCTGGCACTGCTGGCAGTGCTGAGCGTCGCGGTCTGGGGCACCTTGAGCGTCGCCACGCGGGGGGTGCGCGAGGGCGGCGCGCAGGTCGACGCCCAGACCCGGATCGATGCCGTCCAGGCGATCCTGAGGCGAGAGATCGGGCGCACTTTGCCGCTGACCTGGACCGCAGGACCGCAGGGACGCCCGCTGACCTTTTTCGGCGGACCACGGCGCATGGCCTTCGCCGGCACCCTGCCGCCGGCGCTCGGCACCGCCGGCCCGCAGCGCATCCAGTTGACGTTGGAGCGTCCGAACCGGGCGCAGGCGTCGGGCCCGCTGGTGATCCGCTTCGCGGCGCTGCATATCGACCGCCGGCCGACGCCCACCGGGGCACCGCAGGTTCTGCTGACGCACGTCACGGGCCGTTTCGCGTATCAGGGCCTTGATCCGCAAGGCCACCCGACCGGATGGCTGAACACCTGGCCCTGGCCGTGGCGTTTGCCGCAACGGGTCGAGATCGTCATGGACACTCCCCTCTGGCCCGCTGAGGTGATCGCGCTGCATCTCGACCCCGAGGCCACGCAGTTCGCCAACGGGCTGTACGCCCGCAGGAACGGACCGTGAGGACTCGGGGGTTCGCGCTGCTGATGGTGCTGTGGGCCATGGCCATCCTGGCGCTGCTGCTGGGCGCCTTCGGCCTGCAGGCACGCAGTGCGGCGCTGGTCGCGGAGACCACGCTGGCGCGGACCCAGGCGCATGCCGCCGCCGAAGCAGGCGCCATGATCGCGGCGGCGGCACTGCAGACGCCCGATACGGCAACCCGCTGGGTTCCGGATGGCCGGCGCTACGTCGTGACCTTCGGCGGCTTCGTGCTGCACATCCGCTGCACCGATGCCAGCGGACTGGTGGATCTCAACAGCGCCACGCGGCAAACATTGCGCGGGCTGTTGCAGACGGCGGGAAAACCCGAACCTGCCGCCGAAGCGTTGGCGCGGGCGATCGCGCGATGGCGCCGCGCACCGCTCGAGACCGGCATGCTCGCGCCAAGCAGCGACTCCGAGGGACATGGGCCCTTTGTCACACTCGGTGGTTTGCGCGGCATTCCGGGGATCAGCGGCGCGCTGTTCCGGCAACTCGAGCCTGCGTTGACCCTGTGGTCCGGGCGCCCGATCCCCGACCCCCGATTCGCACCGGCACTGGTACGCGAGGCGGGCAGTCCAGGATCGGACCAGGCATCGATCAGTCAGCTCTCGCCGTTACCCTCGTCCATTCAAGGCGCCCAGGCCCGCAGCGGCGACTGGGGTAGTGGCGTCGTCCGGATCGACGTCGTGGCCACTCGCGCGAACAGACCCGTCGATCGGTTCGAAATGACCGTTCGATTGGTTCCCGGAGACACTGCGGCGCTCCGCTATCGTGTCCTGGACTGGGGGCGCGATTGACTCGCCGCGGGTTCTAGCAGGCTGTTGAGAAACTCCGATGCGGTATGCGGGTCATAGAGGGAGCCCATCGCGGAGCTGAGGATCGGATGCGCAGTGCTGACGTGCAACAGCCGGGGATGTTCGCGTACGTGTCGGTGGAGGATCGGGTGCCGAGCGAGCACCCGATCCGTAAGCTGCGGGTGCTGGTGGACACGATTCTGGGTGAACTGGATGGTG
>JAJZGE010000163.1 GCA_021798675.1 Pseudomonadota bacterium
CGCCTGCGCGAGGAGCGCAGCCAGGGCCTGGCGCCACCGCTCGATCCGTATGCGCTGGAAAGCCCGGCCGAGTTCTTCGCGGTGGCCAGCGAGCAGTTCTTCGAGACGCCCGCCGCCCTGCAGCAGCACCTGCCCGAGGTCTACCGGCAGCTGGAACGGTTCTACCGGCAGCATCCCTACTGATCTCCGCCCGCCCGCGCCCGGCGCGGGACCCGGCTGCGGTAAAGTCGCTTCTCGCACTTGCTTCAGGGGATCCGGATGCGCATCGCCTCGCTTTTCGCCGCCGCACTGCTGGCTGCCGGCTCGGCCGCCGCAGCCCAAGTTCCGCCGCCGCCCACCGAACACCCGCAGCTGCGCGAGATCGCCGACCGGGTGCAGCCGCAGGCGCTGCAGGCCACGTTGACGACCCTGGTCGGCTTCGGCACCCGGCACACGATGTCGGCGACCACGTCGGACCACCGTGGCATCGGCGCCGCGCGCCGCTGGGTCAAGGCGCGCTTCGAGGCGATCTCGAAGGACTGCGGCGGTTGCCTGCAGGTGGTGACGCCCACACAGACCGTCACCGGCCCGCGCATTCCCACGCCCACCGAGATCATGGACGTGGCGGCGATCCAGCGCGGCAGCAGTGATCCGGATCGCGTGATCATCATCACCGCGCACCTGGACTCGCGCGTCACCGACATCATGAACAACCGCTCGGACGCCCCCGGCGCCAACGACGACGGCTCGGGCACCGCCGCCGTACTGGAGGTGGCACGCGTGCTGTCGAAGTACAAGTTCCGGGCCACGCTGGTCTACGCCGCGCTGTCCGGCGAGGAACAGGACCTGTACGGCGGCAAGCTCATGGCACGCTACGCCCGCGCGCACGGCTGGCAGGTCGAGAGCGACCTCAACAACGACATCGTCGGCAACATCCACGGCATCGACGGCGTGGTCGACAACACCCGCGTGCGCGTGTTCTCCGAGGGCACCAAGAGCACCGAGACGCCGCGCCAGGCCGCCTACCGCCGCTATTTCGGCGGCGAGGTGGATTCGCCCTCGCGCAACGTCGCACGCTTCATGGCCGGGCTGGCGGAGCAGTACCTGACGAATTTCCAGGTGCAGATGATCTACCGCACCGACCGCTTCGGCCGCGGCGGCGACCAGGTGCCCTTCCTCGCCGCCGGCTACCCGGCAGTGCGCCTGACCGAGCCGAACGAGAACTACCACCGCCAGCACCAGGACCTGCGCGTCGAGCACGGCATCCACTACGGCGACGTGCTGTCCGGCGTCGACTTCCCCTACCTCGCCCAGGTGACGCGGCTGAACGCGATCACCATGGCGGCGATGGCCTGGGCGCCGGCGCCGCCCGGCGATGTCACGGTCAAGGGCGCGGTCGAGCCCGACACCACGCTGGCCTGGAAGCCCTCGCCGGGCGCCTACGGCTACCGCGTGTGGTGGCGCGACACCACCGCACCGCGCTGGCGATACCACCGCTGGGTCGGCGACGCGGCCACGGCCACGCTGAAGGACATCGTGATCGACAACTACTTCTTCGGCGTCAGCGCGGTGTCGAAGGATGGCTACGCCAGCCCGGTGGAATTCCCCGGCTTCGCCGGCAGCTTCGTCAGCCCGCCACCGGCACCCGCCGCGGGCAAGGCCGGCGCGTCCGAATAAGCTGGCGCGGCACGCAACCGGCGCCCACGCCCACGCCGGCTCAGCCCGACGCCATCGCAGCGGCAGAGGGACCCGGCGGCATCAGCACCACGCGGTTGCCGCCCTGCTTCTTGGCCGCATACAGCGCCAGGTCGACCCGTTGCAGCAGGCTGTCGAAGGTGTCCGCATCGTCGATCATGGTGGCGCCGAACGAGGCGGTGACCTGACGCACCGGCACCACCGACAGGCGCGCAATCGCCAGCTGCAGGCGTTCCGCCACCAGGTGCAGTCCGGCCGCGTCGATCGCCGGCACGATCACCAGGAACTCCTCGCCGCCCCAGCGCGCGATGCTCTCGTCCTCGCGCAGCAGCGCCTTGCAGCGCCCGGCGATGGCCTGCAGCACCTGGTCGCCGACCGGATGGCCGTGGGTGTCGTTGATCGACTTGAAGCGGTCCACGTCCAGCATGATCACGCCGGCGGCACGGTCGCCGTCGAACAGCTCCCTGAGCAGGCGCTCGCCCAGCCGGCGATTGTGGATGCCGGTGAGCGGATCGCGATGCAGCATCAGCTCCATCCGCTCGCGCTCCGATGCCAACCGCCGGATCGTGCCGGTCAGCCCGCGCTGCACCGGCAACAACACCACCACCATGATGCTGACCGGGCCGTACGCCATCAGCAGGTCGATGCCACGCGGCATCCACATCTCGCGCGGGTGCAGCAGCAGGTAGACCAGCACCGGCGGCGCGATCAGCAGCCAGCACAGCAGCGCCAGCACGTAGGCGGCGCGCCCGGGGATGAAGATCATCACCATCGCCAGCAGCACCACGAACAGCGACGACACCGGCGGCAGCACGGCGATGAGCTGCACGCCCGGCGTCGACACCGCCTGCAGGGTGTAGAACCAGGCCGGCGCAGCCAGCGCCAGCACCGCGACGGCGAGCGCCACCCGCACGATGCCCTGCAGCCACCAAGGGCGCCGCAGCAGGGCAACGATAAGGCCGCCAAAAATGGCGCTGCCGACCGGCGGCACGATCATGTCCATCGGCCGGTGCACCGGGCCCAGCCAGTGGATCAGCGTGGCGCAGATGCCCGCCAGCATCGCCAGCGACAACATGACCAGCACGGCGACGCGCACGTAACTGTCTTCGGCGGCTGGTCTGGTCACGGTCAGGGATCTGCAACGCGGGTGGGTCAGTGTAATGCCAAGCAAAACGCAGGCCAGCGATCCCGGTCGCCCCCGGGCGATGCGCTCCCTGCGGCGCGGTAAGCCATCCTTTCCAGGGCGAGCAGAACACCCCGCGGTGCGGCGCCGGCTTTGAACCACACGGCGCCGGCCCCATATCCCGCGCATCCCCGATTCCGATCCCGAGGCATGCCATGAGCGACCCGCTGCATCTCGTCTGCCCGCATTGCCAGGCAGTGAACCGCGTGCCGGGCGAACGCCTGGCCGCAGCCCCGGCCTGCGGCCAATGCCACCAGCCGCTGTTCACCGGCCACCCGCTGGCCGTCGACGAAGCCGCCTTCCAGAAGCACCTGGCCCGCAACGACATTCCCGTGCTGGTGGACTTCTGGGCCACCTGGTGCGGTCCCTGCCAGATGATGGCGCCGCACTTCGCGCAGGCCGCCACGCAGCTCGAGCCGCGGGTGCGCCTGCTCAAGGTCGACACCGACGCGGAACAGGCGCTCGGCAACCGTCATGCGATCCGCAGCATCCCCACGCTGGCGCTGTTCAAGGGCGGCCGCGAGGTCGCGCGCCAATCGGGCGCGATGCAGGCCGCCGGCATCGTGCAGTGGGTGCGTGCGCAGGGCGCCTGAGCGACTCCTTGCGCGGGATGGCGCCGCCTATTTCGAGTCCACCGGCACCGGCTCCAGTGGTGCCAGCCACGGATGGTCGGGTCGCGAACGGCCGTCCAGGCGGTTGGCGTTGCCCGGGCAGCCGCTGCCTTCGCTCGCCGCCATCAGGCGCTCGTCGCGCGACTGGATGCTGCTGCGATAACAGCTGCCCAGCGAATCGTGGAAGCTCACTCGTTCGCTGCCGGCCTCGTCGTGCGGGAAGCGCGTGCGGTCGAGCGGATCGGGGATGGTCTTGCCGTCGGCGTGGTCGCGGGTGGCGAGGCGTTCGTCCAGCACCGCGTGGTAGGGCGCGCGCCCTGCCTGCGTGCGCGTGGTCTCGAGATGGTGGCCCTGCTTCATCGCCACCTGCGCGGTGAAATCCTGCCCGGTGGTCCGCATGGTCTTGCGCGAGGCGAGGAACAGCGGATCGCGCTGCTCCACCGTATAGCCGTCCAGGCGCTTGCCATCGAGCGTGCGCTCCACCACCAGCGACATCGTGCCCAGCTGGTCGATGGTCTCGTCGTAGCGCTTCGCACCAGGCCGCGCGAACGTCTGGTGGTTGTGGAAGCCGCCGGTGTAGCGCACGGTGGTGTCGATGTCCCCGCGTGGCGTGTGCAGGCGGCCGGCGATCGTGTAGCTCTGCGCCTGGTCGGTATCGATCGTGCCCACGGTGCGGCCGGCGCCGTCGGCGTGCAGCGTGTCGCGCACCACGAGTCCTGCCGGCTGCTGCGCGGCCAGCGTGTCCCGGGTGAGCCCGCCGCTCAGCTGGCTGGCGTGCGGGTCCTGGTAGACCAGCAGGTTCGCCGCCACGTTGAAGAAGTGGTCGGTGCCCGGCACGCGCACGGCGACGGTGTGCGGCTTGCCGTCGTCGAACAGGCCGGCGAACGGCGTCAGGTCCACCCGCGCCGGAATGAAGTTGGTGGTCTGGATCGCCGGTGTCGGCAGCCACAGGTGCGGCGCCACGCCGCCGGTGAAGATCCACGGATACACCGGCGCCAGCCCGGCCGGCTTGCCGTCCACCAGCACCTCCACGCCGCGGAAGCTGCCGCCGTCGCAGGCCTCGAACGACTCCAGCGAGTAGTCGCGCGTCTTCGCCAGGTAGGCCTTGTCGACGCAGGTGTACCAGCGCTCGTCGTGCGCCTGGCTCTGCGCGATCACGTCCAGGTAGGCGCGCTCGATGTTGCGCGGGAACGTGAACTCGCGCGCCAGGCTGTCACCCGGCTGCTGCAGCGCGGTCTGCTCGCCGCGCGGGTCGCTGCTCAACGGATACACGCGGTCGGCGGCGAGCGCGGCCGGCTGTCCCTTGTTGGCCGGATAGAACACCAACCGCACGTCCACGTAGATCGGCTGGTTGGTGCTGGGGCTGACCCAGTTGTTGAGGATCATCTGCCCCGCCTGCGCCCGCTTGAACAGCGCGGCGTAGTCAGTAAGGTCGCGCTCCACGTGCCAGTGCTGGGCCACCTCCGGCTCGGGTTCGATGGTGGTGCCGAAATAGAGGTTCACGCCGCCCAGCCACAGCGCCACGGTGCGGTCGAACTGGCGCCCGGCCGGCACCGAGAAATCCGCCTCCAGCACCACCTTGCTCCAGCCGCCCGCGCAGCCCCTGGGCGGCGCGTAGGCGAAACGGTGCGGACGCGCCGCCATCGACGAGCCGTCGCCCTGGTCGTCGAACGCCTCGTGCTCGAACACGGTGACCACGCACGGCTTGCCCGATGGCCGCGACACCGGCGGCTCGGCGGTGGCCGCCACACGCGAACCGATCCGGAACTGCGCCGCGGTGGCGGCCTTGAGCCCCGTGGTCGGAACGGCCGCCAGCGCCAGCAACGCAAGCACGCCCGGCAGCCCATGCCGCACCCCTACCGTTTTCTCTGTCACGACCGTCGCTGCTCCCGTTCAAGGCTGGTGCGTGGCGCATCGCGAGGATCGATCACCGAAACGGGGCTCCGTCCGGACGATCACGACGATGCGTGCGAGCCTCTATCCTGCCGACCGCGTCGCCCA
>JAJZGE010000164.1 GCA_021798675.1 Pseudomonadota bacterium
TAGGGAGAATTGCCCCATCCCCCCCCACGAGGACTGCTGCGTGAAAATCGTACTACCGCTAATGCTGGCCGCTTCGCTTGCCATCGGGCCGATGGCTGCCGCGCACGCCGAGGACAACGGCAACTGGGTGGTGCGCTTCGGCGCGCACGTGGTCGACCCGCAGTCGGACAACGGCCAGCTCGCCGGCATGAAGGCCTCCGTCGGCAGCGACACCAAGCCCACCGCCAGCATCGAGTACCTGCTCACCCCGAACTGGGGCATCGAGGCGCTGGCCGCGCTGCCCTTCAGCCACGAAGTGAAGCTGGACGGCCAGCGCGCCGCCACCACCAAGCAGCTTCCACCGGTGATCGGCGTGAACTACCACTTCCTGCCGGACGCCAGGGTGTCGCCCTTCGTCGGCCTCGGCATCAACTACACCTATTTCTTCGATACCCGGGGCAGCGGGCTGTTGCAGGGCGCCCATGTCTCGGCCGACAACAGCTGGGGCGCGGCCGCCCACGCCGGCATGGACGTGCAGCTGTCGCGGGACTGGCTGTTCACCGCGGACGTGCGCTGGATCGACATCCGCAGCGACATCCACGTGAACGGCGCCTACGTCGGCACCGCGAAAATCAATCCGTGGGTCTACGGCGTGAGCCTGGGCTACCGCTTCTGAGGCGGCGTCGCCTCCCGGGACCGGCAGCTTGAGTCCAGCCGCCGGCGTCCGTGCCAGGCGATCGCTTCATCCCGGCACCCAAGACAAAGGCCGCTTGCGCGGCCTTTGTCGTATCTGCAGGATGCCTGCCCGCATCGCAGGCAGGCATCGCGGCGCTCAGAGCGCGGCGTCCTTGAGCTTCTTCAGCGGACGCACCTTCACCTTCACGGTGGCCGGCTTCGCGGCGAACACCTGCTCCTGCTTGGTGAACGGGTTGATGCCGGTGCGCTTCGGCTTGGCCGGCACCTTCACCGCGTTGACCTTGAACAGGCCCGGCATGGTGAACTGGCCGGCGCCCTTCTTGTGCAGCGAGCCGAGCACGACGTTCTCCAGCGAGGCGAGCACGGCCTTGACGTGCTTGGCTTCGACGCCGGCATGCTGGGCGATGTGGGCGATCAGGCCGGACTTGCTCAGCGAGTCGCTGATCGGCTTGACGGCAGCGGGAGCCTTCGGCGCGGGCTTGGCGGCCTTGGCAGGGGCTTTCTTGGCAGTGGTCTTGGTAGCCATGGGCATCCATCAGTAGTGATTGGGGCACCGCCTCCGATGAGGCGATGGCCATGCGGCCTGCACAATCTACGCGAATTCAGGGCGTTTGGTGTAGTCGCGGCGCATCAGAGCCTGCTTGCCGTCGCTGCATGGCACGCGCCGGGAACTGTCTGCGCGCAGGCCAGGGCGGAAGGAGGGCGCGCGGGGACAGCGATGGACGGCCCGGGCTTTCCTCGCCCCCTGAGGCTGAGCACATCCATGCGCCCGTTCCACGTGGAGGAGGAGCGGTGTGGACGGCCGTCCACCACCGCATGATGCCGCCGGCCTGCAGGCAAACAGATCCGCCCCTGCGGATTGGCCTGCCGTGCGGAGACGGCAAGCAGGCGCTTGATTCAAAGGTCGCGCACCACGCGGAAGCCGACCCGTCCGCTGCGCGTGCCGGCATTGGCGCCCTGCCGCCACGCCGAGCGCGCCTGTTCGGGCGAGCTGCCCCACGATCCGCCGCGCAGCACGCGCGTGCTGCATCCGGGGTTGATCCACGCGGAGCCATCGACGGGCGCGTGGATGAAGTTGTCGTGCCAGCAGTCGTCCGTCCATTCCGTAACGTTGCCGCCCATGTCGTAGAGGCCGAACGGATTGGGCGCGAAGCTCATCACCGGCGCCGGGCCCCAGTAGCCATCGCCGTAATCGCGGAAGGCATGACTCCAGCGCCGGCCGCTGGGCGAGCGGTCACGCGAACCGGTGAGGTTCTCCACCTTGCTCTTGGGCGTGCCGTCGCCCCACCAGTAGCGCGTGGTGGTGCCGGCGCGCAGCGCGTAGGCGAATTCGGCTTCGCTGGGCAGGCGGTAGGTCTTGCCGGTGCGCCGGCTGAGCCAGTCGGCATAAGCCTTGGCGTCGGCCCACGAAACATTGACCACCGGGAGGTTTTCCGCGGCCTTGCGGCCGGCGTAGTCGTCCTGCCAGGTAGCGTTGCTGTCGTCGCGCATGGTGCCGCTGCGTTCATCGTAGACGCTGGCGCCACCGTGCTTCACCGAATCGGGCACGTAGCCGCTCGCCCGCACGAATTGGCGGAATTGTCCCACGGTGATCGCACTGCGCGAGATGGCGAAGCCCTGCGTGATGCCGACCCAGTGCTGCGGCAGCTCGCTGGCGTTGCGGCCGCCGTTGCTGCTGGCCGCCCCCATCAGGAAGCCGCCGGTGGGGATCACCACCATCGCCGGCGACTGCCCCGTCATGTCCACGTAGCGGTCGCTGAACACCTGCCCCGGCTTGTGGTTGTCGTAGAGCTGCGCATTGGTCAGTTGCAGGTTGAACGCAGCGAGGCCGGCGACTTGCGGGCTGATCGCCTGCGCCTGCGTGGCAAGCTGCTTCGCCATGGCAACGTTGCCGGCGTCCAGCGCGGAACTGGCCTGGTCCAGCACGATGCTGGCGCGCGCTTCGCGCATGGCGGCCACGCGCTGGCGCACGTCGTGCAACTGCTGTGAGCCGGGGCGGATCGCCTGCGCCTCGGCCAGCACCTTGTCCGCATCGGCGAAATCGTTCTTCGCCACCGCGGCCAGCGCGCGGTCCAGCACGGCGTGCTGCACGTCGAGGATGCCCTGTTCGGCCACCGCGTTCTGCGGATCGCGCCGCTGCACCTCGCGATAGATGTCGAGCGCACTGTGACCCACCGGCTGGTCCGCCTTGCCCTGTTGCAGCAGGCCCGCCGCCTTCGCCAGCAGCGGCCGCACCTCGACAAGGGTGTTCAGCGCGGCCGAGAGACGCGCGGCATCGTCGCCGCTGCTGGGCAACTGGCGCAGTTCCGTCAGGTGCTCGTCCGCATCCTCGGCGTTGCCCAGCGCGATATCGCGTTCGGTCTGTGCAGCCAGCCGCGCACGCACGTCGATCACGCCTTGCGCGGCGCGCCGGCTGTCGGCCTTGTCCTTTACCGCCTGCAGGTAGAGCGCGGCGGCGCTGTCCGCACCGCCGGCCAAGCGGCCGTCGGCGAGCGCCTTGTCGGCGCGATCCAGCAACGCGCGCAGCTTCGGGGGATCGGGCGTGAGCTGCTTCGGCAGGTCTTCGTGCTCGCGTGCGAGGCGCGCGGCGATGACCGCAGTGGGTGCCAAGGTCAGCGGCGGCCCGGCGTTGAGCTCCTCGGTGGCCGGTTCGCCGGCCGCCGCGCCCCTGCCGGCCACGCTCGCCGGCAGCACGGGAACGCTGCGCTGCGCGGCATCCTCCGGCTTGGCATGGAACAGGTTCGGGAAGAAGTGGTAGCCCAGGCCGAGAACCAGCACGACGATGCCGATCAGGCCGCCAAGGTTGCGTTGACGTTGCAGCGTGTCGTTGCTCGGCATGCTTGGGTGTTCCCGGATCGGCCTGTTATGGTGCGCCGCCCACCTTATGTCACCTCCGGTGACGGGGCAATCCACGCCCGGCCATTTCGAGGATCACGCATGCACTTGTCCGACGCCACCGCCGACTGGATCGCCGACCGCGCCACGCTGCAGGCTTGGCTGGACGACGTGCCGGCGGGCGCCGTGGTCGGCATGGACACCGAGTTCATGCGCCGCGACAGCTTCCACCCGCAGCTCGCCTTGCTGCAGCTGGGTTGCCGCGGCCGCCACGCGCTGGTCGACCCGCTGGCCTTTGCGATCGACGATGCGCTGCGCCCCGCGATCGGCGAAAGCGACGCCATCACCGTGATGCACAGCGCCGGCGAGGATCTGGAGACGCTGGCGCCGCTGCTGCCCGACGGCCCGCGCGTGCTGTTCGACACCCAGATTGCCGCCGCCTTTGCCGGCATGGGCCTGGGGCTGAGCTACCGCGCGCTGGTCGCGGAGCTCTGCGGCGACGACCTGGACAAGGGCGAGACCCGCTCGGACTGGATGCAGCGCCCGCTCACCGCTTCGCAGCGCAGCTACGCCACGCTGGACGTGGTGTACCTGGAATCCATCCACGCACAGCTCGCCGGACGCCTGCGGCAGCGCGACCGCAGCAACTGGTTCGCCGAGGATTGCGAACGCCTGAAGCGCCGCGCCAGCCATCGCGACGGCGACCCGCAGCCGCAACGCGCGCTGCGCGGCGCCGCCGAGTGGCCGATCGAGCAGCAGGCCCTGCTGCGTCGCCTCCTGCTGTGGCGCGACCGCAGCGCACGCACGCTGGACCGACCGCGCCCCTGGCTGCTCGAGGACGCCCTCGCCATGAGCCTGGCCCAACAGCCGCCCGGCAGGATCGCCGAACTCGAACAACGCGCACGCGGCCAGCGCGCGCTGCGCAGCGCCCAGCGCAGCGAACTGCTCGCCCTGCTCAACGAACCACTCGAAAACAGCGAGATCGCTGCAACCCGCCGCATTCCCGCCCATCCGCAGGGCGAGGCGAAGAAGGCGCTGGGCGCGATGAAGGCGCTGATCGACGAACGCGCCGCCGAACTCGACCTGCCCGCCGGCCTGCTGTGTCCGCGCAAGGTGCTGGAGGAATACGTCGTCACGACCGAGTGGCCGGAGTTTCTCGACGGCTGGCGCGGCGAGGTGCTGGGTGACAGCCTGCCTGCCCTGCTGCCCGGATGAGCGCACTGGCAGGCTTGCCCGGCCTTGTGCGAGTGGCTATCATGCGCCTTCCCTTTTCGGGGCCATAGCTCAGCTGGGAGAGCGCGTCGTTCGCAATGACGAGGTCGGGAGTTCGATCCTCCCTGGCTCCACCAAGACAAAAAATGCCGCCTACGGGCGGCATTTTTTTGGTCGCTGCCCGTCCCCGTCTATGCCCCGGCGAAAATGCGCGCGACATCCGCCGCATCCAGCGCGCGCCATGCACCCGGAGCCAACTCGCCCAGCGTGAGCGCGCCGATGGCCACGCGCTGCAGGGTTTCTACGTGGTTGCCGGTGGCGGCGAACATGCGGCGCACCTGGTGGTAGCGACCTTCGGTGACGGTAAGGCGCGCATCACGCGGGCCGAGCGCTTCCAGCACGGCCGGGGCCAGCGGCGTGGTTTCCGATTCCAGCAGCAGCGTGCCGCTGGCGAACAGCGCCGCCTCGTCGCCGCGCAGGTCCTGCGCCAGGGTGGCCTCGTAGACCTTGGCCACCTCGGCCTTGGGCGAAATGATCCGGTGCAGCAGCGCGCCGTCGTCGGTGAGCAGCAGCAGGCCCGAGGTGTCGCGGTCAAGCCGGCCCACCGTGGAGAGCGCGGGTTCGCGCACGCGATAACGCGGCGGCAACAGGTCGTAGACCACGCGGCCGGGATCCTTGCGCGAGCAGGTGACGCCCAGCGGCTTGTGCAGCATCAGCACCAGGCCGGGCGGCG
>JAJZGE010000165.1 GCA_021798675.1 Pseudomonadota bacterium
CCTCGTCGAGTTCGTGCTGGCTGGCGGAGGCCGCATGGTCGCGGATCCAGATGCGCTGCCGCAGCAGGGCCTGCAGGCCGGCATCGACGGCGTGGCGGGCATCCTGTTCGCTGGCGGCGGGCAGGTCGGGGTTGATCGCCATGACCGCATGCGCCTGCTGCAGTCCGGCGCGGCAGCTCTTCAGGTCCGCCTCCAGCCGGTCGGCGAGGTCGAGCAACTGCTGCAGGCCGGCGGCGCGACGGTTCTGCCAGCGGCGCGACGTCAGCGCCCAGGCCGCGGCGGCGACCAGCGCCAGCAGTGCCAGCGCACCGAGGGTCAGGGGAAGGTTCACGTGGCAGGGCTCGCATGGTGCGGGCATGCAGTCTGCCGCAAGCAGGACGGATCAGGCAAAATGGCCGAGGCGCGCGACGCAAGCGCTTGATTGTCGGTTGACTTCGGTCGTTTGCGAACTTACCATTCGCCGATTATGTCCGTGACACTGCCAGAGTCCGTGGACGCATGGCGCATGGTCTCGGCGCGGCGTTCGTTCGAGGGAGCCATGCCGGTTGCCGCTTTCGGGCGCCTGTGCGGCGCGCTGGCCTGCAACGACGGCGAAGTGGTCTATCGGCTGGATTTCGGCCGCGACGAGCTGGGCACGGACTACGTGGATGTCCATGCGCAGGCGCCGCTGACGATGACCTGCCAGCGCACGCTCGAACCGTTCGTGTTGCCGGTAGCGGTGGACAGCCGGCTCGGCCTGATCCGGCGGGAGCGCGACGAGGCGGGTTTGCCGCCCGGGTGCGAACCGCTGCTGGTGCCCGACGATGGCCGCCTGCATCCGGCGGACGTGATCGAGGACGAGTTGTTGCTGGCCTTGCCGCTGGTGCCGGTGAACCCGGACAGCAGCCTGCCCGACGCGCTGGTGGGTCAGGGCGAGCCGGAGCAGGGCGGGGCCGAGTCGCAAGAGAACAATCCGTTCGCGGTGTTGCGCGAACTGAAGAAGTGAACCGGTCGGGGCATGTGGCCCCGATCACGTAGAAATCGAACACAGTTTCAGTTGGAGAACTACCATGGCCGTTGCCAAGAGCCGCCGTACCCCGTCCACCCGCGGCATGCGTCGCGCGCACGACAAGCTGAAGACCGTGCAGCTGTCCACCGACCCGACCAGTGGCGAGGTGCACCTGCGCCACCACGTCACCGCCGACGGCTTCTACCGCGGCAAGAAGGTGATCGAGACCAAGGGCGCGGTGTCGGTCGAGGACTGATCGCGCAGAGGATTTCCCTCGCGGAATCCGCCTGCACGCATCGAAGGAAACGGCGCGGCGACGCGCCGTTTCGCGTTGCAGGGCATCGAGTGGACGTCCGAACGGTTGCGCATGCGTCGCGCAGGGCGTTCAATTCATGGTTTACGTTTGACGGAAAACGGAATGGCCCCGATCTACTCCCGCATCATCGCCACCGGCAGCGCTCTGCCCGAGCGCGCCGTGAGCAACGCCGATCTGGAGAAGATCGTCGACACCAGCGACGAATGGATCCGCACCCGCACCGGCATCCGCCAGCGCCATATCGCTGCCGACGGCGAGACCACTGGCGACCTGGCCTTCCTCGCCGCGCAGCGGGCGCTGGAGGCGGCCGGCGTCAAGGCGTCCGAGCTGGACCTGATCGTGCTGGGCACCACCACGCCCGACATCATCTTCCCGTCCACCGCCTGCCTGGTGCAGCAGCGGCTGGGTGCGAACGGTTGTGCGGCGTTCGACGTCAATGCCGCCTGCTCCGGCTTCATGTATGCGTTGGGCATCGCCGACAAGTTCATCAAGAGCGGGCAGTCGAAGAAGGTGCTGGTGATCGGTGCCGAGACGTTGACCCGCATGGTGGACTGGAACGAGCGCGAGACCTGCGTGCTGTTCGGCGACGGCGCCGGTGCGGTGGTGCTCGAAGCCTCCGGCGAGCCCGGCATCTACGCCACCTGCATGCACGCCGACGGCGGCTACAAGGAACTGCTGTGGAATCCGGTCGGCGTGTCGGTCGGCTTCCGCGACGAGCCGAACCACGGCGTGCGCATCAAGATGGCCGGCCGCGAAGTGTTCAAGGTCGCGGTGAAGACGCTGGATTCGCTGGTCGACGAGACGCTCGAGGCTGCTGGCATGCACGAGTCGGACATCGACTGGCTGATCCCGCACCAGGCCAACCTGCGCATCATCGAAGCCACCGCCAAGCGGCTGCAGATGCCGATGGACCGCGTGATCGTGACGGTCGACCAGCACGCCAACACCTCGTCCGGCTCGGTGCCGCTGGCGCTGGATTACGCCGTGCGCTCGGGCAAGGTGCAGCGCGGCCAGAACCTGCTGCTGGAAGCCTTCGGCGGCGGCTTCACCTGGGCCTCGGCGCTGCTGCGCTACTGAGCCCGGATCGAGGATTCGGAAACGCCGCTCGCCCCGGCATGCGGGGCCGGGGTGCCTGCTTTTGCATTCGTCGGAGAACGCCAGCATGACCGTCATCCACCCCAACCTCGCCTTCGTTTTCCCTGGCCAGGGCTCGCAGTCCGTCGGCATGCTGGCCGAGCTGGCCGCGGCGCATGGCGAGGTGAAGGCGGTATTCGACGAGGCCTCGCAAGGCGCCGGTGCGGACCTGTGGTCGCTCAGCCAGCAGGGGCCGGAGGACCAGCTCAACCGCACCGAGAACACGCAGCCCGCGCTGCTCGCCGCCAGCGTGGCGGTGTGGCGCGTATGGCAGAAGCTCGGCGGCGCGCGGCCGGCGCAATTGGCGGGCCACAGCCTCGGTGAATACAGCGCGTTGGTGTGCGCCGGCGCCTTGTCGCTGCACGATGCCGCATCGCTGGTGGCCGAGCGCGGCCGCCTGATGCAGGCGGCGGTGCCGGCGGGCACGGGCGCGATGGCGGCGATCCTGGGCGGCGACGATACGCAGATTGCGCAGGTCTGCGAAGAGGTGGCGCAAGGCCAGGTGGTGGCACCGGCTAACTACAACTCGCCCGGCCAGCTGGTGATCGCCGGCAACGCCGAAGCGGTGGGCCGTGTACTGGCCCGGCTCGCCGAACTGGGCGTGAAGAAGGCCATCAAGCTGGCCGTGTCGGTGCCCTCGCATTGCATGTTGATGCGTGAGTCGGCGGACAAGCTGGGCGAGCGCATGGCCTCGATGGCCTGGCAGTTGCCGGCGATCCCAGTGGTGCAGAACGCGGAAGCGAAGCGTTACGACAGCCTCGACGCCATCCGCGGTGCGCTGCAGCGCCAGCTCTACCTGCCGGTGCGCTGGACCGAATGCGTGCAGGCGCTCGCCGCCGGCGGCGTCACGCGTGTCGCCGAGTGCGGTCCGGGCAAGGTGCTGGCCGGCCTGGTCAAACGCATCGACAAGGGGCTTGAGACGCGCGCGATCGGTGCGCCGGCCGAGCTCGACGCCGCGCTGGCCGACTGGCGGGACTGAGCAGGGACTCTACGGAGGGCGCGCTTGACGCGCCCTTTCGTTGGCGTATTATTCAACCAAAAGGTTGAATGAATATCGCCGTGTCGAACCTCGATCTAGCCTTCGCCGCGCTTGCCGACCCGACCCGCCGCCGCATCGTGGCGCGGCTGACCCGTGGCGAGCTGCGCGTGACCGACCTCGCACTGCCGTTCGCGATGTCGCTGAACGCGGTGTCCAAGCACGTCAAGGTGCTGGAGGGCGCTGGCCTGGTGCGCCGCCGCCGCGAAGGCCGCGAGCACTACCTGCGACTGCGTGCCGCACCGTTGCGCGAGGTGGCGCGCTGGACCTCGCAGTACGAGCGCTTCTGGATCCAGCGCCTCGACGCGCTGGGCGCTTTCCTCGAACAGCAGCAGGAGAACGACGATGAAGGGTCGCAATGAATCGGCGATGGGCGGGTTCCGCCTCGAAATACCGCGCAGCTACGACGCTTCGCCGGAGCGGGTGTTCCGCGCGTGGACCGATCCGGCCAGCCTGAAGGCCTGGCTGGCGGAAGGCGGTGACGTGGTGGCCGACCCGCGTCCGGGCGGCCTGTTCTATCTCGGCATGCAGCATTCGGGCGCGATCCGCCCGCACTACGGCCGCTACCTGCGCGTGGAGGGGCCGCGCCTGCTCGAGTTCACCTGGGTCAGCGAGCACACGCAGGGCAAGGAATCGGTCGTGACGCTGGAATTCACTCCGCGCGGCAGCCGCACCGAATTGCGCCTCACCCACGAAGGCCTGCCCGACGAGCGGATGGCGCTGGCGCATACCGAGGGCTGGAGCTTCTTCCTCGACACCCTGGTGGCGCAGCTGCCGGAGGAGGGCTGAGCGATGTGCTCCGTCGACGTGGGCGTGGTGGCGGCCGCGAGGTCGTGGTGCCGAGGGAGGGGCGTCGCCCGCGCGACGCGAGAGCGGGCACGGGCAATCGACTTGCAGCAGGGGACAACGGGAGGCAATCCATGAACGGCGGATGGGCTGAAAGTGCGCGCGGGCATCGGCTCGCCACACGCGAGGAATGGCTGCGGCAGCGCTTGGAACTGCTGGAGGCCGAAAAGGATCTGACCCGGCGCAGTGACGAACTGGCGCGCCGCCGGCAGGCGCTGCCGTGGGTGCGCGTGGACAAGGACTACCGCTTCGCCACCGACGAGGGCGAGGCCACGCTGGCGGAGCTTTTCAAGGGGCGCTCGCAGCTGTTGGTCTACCACTTCATGTTCGGTCCCGACTACGCGGCCGGTTGCCCGTCCTGTTCGGCGATTGCGGACGGATTCAACGGCTTTGCCGTGCACCTGGCAAATCACGACGTGATGCTGATGGCGGTGTCGCGCGCGCCACTGGCCAAGTTGCAGGCCTACCAGCGGCGGTTGGGTTGGACCTTTCCCTGGGCATCCTCGTTCGGCAGCGACTTCAATCTCGATTTCGCGGTTGGCATCACCGAAGCGCAGCAGCGCGAAGGTGGTGCGGAATACAACTATCGACGCGAAGCCGCCGCGCGGAGTCCGCAGACACCCGACGGTCCGAGCACGCAATTCGGTGGCGAGCATCCGGTTTCGCGGTTCGCGCGGACATGCGGCACCGACCCCTTTACCTACATCCGTGAACGGCCGGGCATGAGCGCATTCGTGCTCGAGGATGGCGTCGTGTACCACAGCTATTCCGCCTATGCGCGTGGGCTCGACGGCCTGTGGGGCATGTACCAGTGGCTGGACCGCGCGCCGCTGGGGCGCAACGAGGCCGACGGCGTCTGGTGGCGGCGTCATGACGAATACGACGACCGGGGCGATGCCTGCTGCGGTCGCTGAGCTACGTGCAGCGGTGGTCCGTTTCCGTGTAAGGTTCGCGGCTTTGAAACCTGACGGAACACGGCGATGGAAAAGACTCTGACGGGCGAGATCGCGCTGGTGACCGGCGCCAGCCGCGGCATCGGTGCGGCGATCGCGGACGAACTGGCGGCGATGGGCGCCACCGTGATCGGCACCGCCACCAGCGCCAGCGGCGCCGCCGCGATTGGCGAGCG
>JAJZGE010000166.1 GCA_021798675.1 Pseudomonadota bacterium
GGTGGCGCCCGGCAGCGCGGGTGTATCGGTCGCCGGTGCGGCCAGCGCAGCGGCTGCCAGCAGCAGGCCGGCGGCGAGATGATGCAGACGGCGCAGAGGACTCATCACCACAGTATCGCCAATCGCCGCGCCCGCTGCAGCGGAGCCGCCCGACGGGGTTCTGCTAATCTTGCGCCCCTGTGCCGGCACCTGGCCGGCGGACTTGAACCCATTCGCGAGACCCTCATGCAGATTGCCCTGAACTCCGTTGCCGCCTTTCACTACACGCTGACCGACGACCAGGGTCAGGTCATCGACAGCTCCGAGGGCCGCGAGCCGCTCACCTATCTGCATGGCAGCGGGCAGATCGTGCCGGGTCTGGAGCGCCAGATGGAAGGCCGCCGGGTCGGCGACACGTTCACCGCCGAGGTGGCGCCCGAAGAAGGCTATGGCGTGCATCACGCCGAGCTGATGCAGGAGGTGCCGAAGGCGGCTTTCCAGGGCGTCGAGGACATCCAGCCGGGCATGCAGTTCCAGGGCCGCGGGCCGCAGGGGGAGATCAACGTGACCGTGGCCAGGGTAGAAGGCGACACGGTGTTCATCGACGGCAACCATCCGCTGGCCGGGCAGACGCTGCACTTCGCCATCGAGGTGACCGACGTGCGCGCAGCCAGTGAAGAGGAACTCGCCCACGGCCACGTGCACGGAGCCGGCGGTCACCACCACTGATCACGTCGGCGCGTCCTGGCGGTTGCGCCTGCCGACGCAGGCCCACGCAAGTTGAGTCCGCGTGTCTGCGTCAGTACCAGTCGAGCAGCGAGATGCCCACGCCGAGGTAGCTGGCGTTGTGGTTGTAGTCGATCAGGCTCTCGCCGTAACCCTTGAACGCTTCGGCGTAGCCGCGCAGATTCCCGGCCAGCGGAAAGCTCCAGGTGAACTGGGCGGCGCCGTGGCTGCGCCGGCCGCCGCGCAGCGAATGGCGCAGCAGCAGGCCGAACTCCTGGCCGTGCCATTCGTGGATGAGCTGCATGTCGCCGCGGCCCATGTAGTCGCTGATGTCCGGGTTGTTGTCATTGATGCGCGCCTCGGGGATGCGCCACCACGGGCGCAGCATCAGCGTCCAGCCGTCGCGCTCGAAGCCGACATCGGCGATCACCCGGTTCCAGCTGCGCGAGAGCGGATCGGAGCGGCCGTTGGACTGGTGGTTCACCCCGATGCCGAGCAGCCGGCCGTTCCAGCCGAGCATCCGATAGTGGGTATCGAACATCAGGATCGCCTCGGGCTCGTAGTCGGTCTCGCGGAACGGACGCGAGTTTTTTGCGTTATAGACCTGCCAGTGCGACACCTGCGTATAGCCCACCCACAGGTCGCCGGCGTCGCCGAACACACCCTGCCAGACTTTGGTCTTCAGGCTGAGCTGGAATTTCGCCTCCACGTTGTCCAGCGACTGCGGCGTGGTCACCGTATTGATCGGGTTGGGGCTGTGCGGCTGCGTGTTCGGGTCGCTGGTGGCGAACAGCGGCATCACATAGACCGGCTTGTAGGCGCGCACGTTGAAGGTGCCCAGCTTGCTTGCCGGCGACAGCTCCCAGCGGCTGTCCAGCAGCGACAGCGGTCTGGCTACCTCGGGATTGGCCGCCGTCGTCGGGCGGTCGCGGGTTTGATGCTGGAAGATGCCCGGCGTGGGCCCTGCCGCATCGCCTCGCTTCTGTGCCGCCGGCAAGTTGACCCGGCCGGTGGCGTGGTCGTAGCAGGCCAGCCGTTGCGCATTGCTCTCGATCGCGGTGCAGGCGCGGATATCGGTCGGATCGGGATTCTGCGCGCGCGTGTTGGTGGCCGGCAGGATGGCCGCCATGAGCACAGTCACGGCAACGAAAGGGCGCCTGATCAGCATAGCAAACTCCGCGGCGGAACATCATCGGCGGTTGAGAGCATGGCCAAACGGCGCCGTACTTGCCATACACGCATGAAACACGCGCTTCATCCAGCGTGATCGCCTGGCTGAAGCGTAAAAAAGCCGGCCACCGGCGCGAACGCCGGTGGCCGGAGGGTGCAGACGGTACCAATCAGAGTTGTTTGACCCAGCGCTCGTACTCGGCCTTGCTGATCTTGCCGTCGTTGTTGCGGTCGGCATAGCCGAAGTCATTTGCCAGCGGCGGGTAGGCGGCGGCCTGGGCCTGCGTGATCGCCTTGCCGCCATTGGCCAGCTGCTTGAACGGCGGTGCCGGCGGAATCGACGGCGCCGGCGGCGGTACGCTTTTCACGGTCACCTGGCCCTGCGCCGTCTGCAGCGTGGCGGCGTCAGCAGCGGAGGCGGCTGGACCGGCGCTGGCAGACGCTGCCGGGGCTGACGACGCTGACGAAGACGGCATCGGCATGTCCTGGGCAATGAGGGCGCCGGCGAACAGCAGGGTACCGGCGGCCAGGGTGGACAACAGCAGTTTGCGGGATTTCATGGGGGATACTCCATGCCAGAAAGGTACTTGCAGGAAAAATCGATCACGCCCGGAAATACTCACCGGCATGGCCGGTGCCCATTGCCGAACTCGTTGGCACGCTACCAGAGAATCTGTAAATGCCAGCTCAATATCCTGGTCATCAAGCCGTGAAGATGCCGTGTCGTTGAACTACGCTTCAGCCAGTGTGCCGCGCCTCAGCCGCGCGCAGGCACGGCTGCTGCATCTGGCTGCGCAGGGCCTGTTGCAGCCGCCGCGGCGCAAGGCCCGGCGCAGTGACCTGGTCGCTGCGGTCGAGCGCATGCGGCTGCTGCAGATCGACACCATCCATGTCGTGGCGCGCAGCCCCTGGCTGGTGCTGCACGCGCGCCTTGGCGACTATCCCTCGGCATGGCTCGACGAGGCGCTGGCACAGGGCCAGCTGGCCGAATGCTGGGCGCACGAGGCGTGCTTCGTCACGGCGGCGGATATTGGCCTGCACCTGCATGGGCGTGATCTGCGCGAGCACCACTGGGCGCACCGCCATGCCGTGCGCATGCACCGCGAGCAGCGCGCGCCGATGGAGGCGCTGCTGGCCGGTATCCGCGACAGCGGCCCGGTGCGTGCGGCCGATTTCGTGCGCGCGCAGGGGGCCCAGACGCCGGGTTGGTGGCAATGGAAACCGGAGAAACGCTGGCTGGAGGCGTGGTTCGCCCTGGGCGAGCTGATGGTGCTGCGGCGCGAGCGCTTCCAGCGGGTCTACGACCTCACGGCCAACGTGCTGGAGCGCCTCGATCCGCCGTTCGATGCAGCCACCTGCGCGCTGCCCGCCGCCGCGCTGCGCCAGCGTTTCATCCTCGACAGCGTGCGCGCGCTGGGCGTGACGCAGGCGGGGTGGATCGCTGACTATTTCCGGCTCAAGCCTGCGGTCAGCGAGTTCGAGCTGGCGCCGCTGCTGGCCGATGGCGAGCTTCTGGCGGTGCCGGTGGAAGGCTGGACCACGCCCGGCTACGTGCATCGGGACCATGCCGATGTGCTGGCCAGGGCGGTGCGCGGCCGTCTGCGCGCCAGTCACACCGCGCTGCTGTCGCCGTTCGATCCGGTGGTGTGGGATCGCGCCCGCGCGCTGGCGATGTTCGACTTCGATTACACACTCGAGTGCTACACGCCGGCGGCGCGGCGGCGCTATGGCTATTTCGTGTTGCCGATCCTGCACCGCGGGCGGCTGGTCGGCCGGCTGGACGCCAAGGCGCACCGTGCGGCGGGGGTGTTCGAGATCAAGACACTTTTTCTGCAGCCCGGAATCGCACCGACACCAGCCCTGGTGCAGGAGCTGGCCGCCACGATAGCCGCCAGCGCGCGCTGGCACGCGACACCGCAGATTCGCCTGCTGCGTACACAGCCGGCGAGCCTCGCCGCGGCGTTGCGCGCGGCGTGGCGCGCCGCCGGCTGAGCGCCGGCTTCAGTCTCTCAGTGCGCTGTGCTGCTCGGCGCCGGTTCGACCGCGCACGCCTTGCCGTGCAGCGCCTGGCGCAGCTGCGTCGCCAGCGAGTTGCAGCGTTCGGCCAGCTGCGGCCGGATATCCGGGTTCATCGAGTCGCGCAGCAGGCTGGTGCGCATCGCCTGATAGCGCGCCGGCAATTGCTCCGGCGTGAAGATCTGGGCGGCGCGGTGGCAGGCCATGTAGCTGGAAAGGTAATCGTCGCAGGCAGGGATGCCGGTTTGCTCGGGCAGGTTCGCCGCCGCCTGCGACGGGTTGCCTTCAACCGTTGCACGGGGCGCGTGATATGCGTTGCCGCGATGGCTGGCGTGCGGGGCAGCGACCTCGCTACTCGCCGCGGTGGTCGCGGTGCCGGTACGCGATGCCGGTTGATGGGCGCAACCGGCCAGCAGCAGGCCGGCCATGACGGAGAGCGGGATGAGACGGGACGGGACGCACTGCATGGGACTCTCCTGACGGCAAGCGCAGGGGCGGGCCGGACGGCCCGTCCACCATGGGACAACTGGCTGACGCCCACTAGACATGCTGCAAGGTAAAGGAAATCTGAAATTGCCGCCATGCCGGTGGCGAGCCTCACGCTGTGCGCCCGCCGGCCCGGAAATTTGCGCGACACGGTGATCTCGCGTCCGGTCGAGTCAGTCGCTATGCTCCGCGCACTGTGCATGCCGGAGTCAGCAGCGGCTGGTGAACCGATGCAGCCGATCCGCGATCTGCCGCATCGTTCACTCTCGGGAAGCTTCCTTGCAAGCCAGTCAGCTGGCCACGCGCATGCGCGTTCGAGTTCGAGTTCATCAACCTGTGGAGTGTCTTTCATGTCTGATCGTCAGATCGGTACCGTCAAGTGGTTCAACGATGCCAAGGGCTTCGGTTTCATCGCGCGCGACAATGGCCCGGATGTCTTCGTGCATTTCCGCGCGATCACCGGCAGCGGCTTCAAGAGCCTGCAGGAAGGTCAGAAGGTGAGCTTCAAGGTCGTCACCGGCCAGAAGGGCCTGCAGGCCGAGGAAGTGACACCGGCCTGAGCGGTGCCGCCCGCTGCCGCGAAAACCGGGCCGCGATGCCCGGTTTTTTGATGTCCGCACGGTGTCGCCAGAAAACCCTTGACAAATCACTTGTTCCGCAAAAATCCGCTATGCTTGGGGCACTGCGTCTGCTCGGTAACACGCGTGTACGGTATGGATTCCTGTCGATCCGCATTGTTGCACCCGGTCCCGGCAAGCTCAGTAAGCCGTCGGCCCGCGGGGGCCGGTTTGTTCAAGCGTCTGGGAATGGATCGGAGTGAGTTATGTCGGATCGTGAAGTGGGTACCGTCAAGTGGTTCAATGACGCCAAGGGCTTCGGCTTCATCAGCCGGGAGAATGGCCCTGACGTGTTTGTGCATTTCCGCGCCATCAGCGGCTCGGGTTTCAAGAGTCTGCAGGAAGGCCAGAAGGTGAGCTTCAAGGTCGTCACCGGCCAGAAGGGCCTGCAGGCCGAGGACGTCTCGGCCGTGTGAGCAGCCGTGACAGCAGTCATT
>JAJZGE010000167.1 GCA_021798675.1 Pseudomonadota bacterium
CAGTGTCGTGATCCCGAGAGCAGGCTCCAAACGGAACGCGACATGACGCAACGTCCTCGCATCACCCTGATCGGCGGCGGCCTGGTCGGCGCCCTGCAGGCGCGGCAGCTGGCGCAGCACTGCTTCGCGGTCGAGGTGTTCGAGAAACGGCCCGATCCCCGCCGTGCGGGCTTCCTCGGCGGACGCTCGATCAATCTCGCGCTGGCCGAACGCGGCTTGCAGGCCTTGCGTACGGCAGGGCTCGCCGAGACAGTGCTCGAGCACGCTGTAATGATGCGCGGGCGCATGGTGCATGCGCCGGACGGCACCGGCGGGCTGCAACGCTACGGCGTGGACGACAGCGAGGTGATCTGGTCGGTGTCGCGCGGCGCGCTGAACATGCTGCTGCTGGACGCGGCCGAGGCATCCGGCGTGCGCTTCCATTTCGGCCAGTCGCTGGCGAGCGCGGATTTCAGGCAAGGCCGCATCCAGCTGGCCGACGAATCCGGCGCCACGCGCGAGCACGACGCGGGCCTGCTGATCGGCGCCGACGGTGCCGGCTCGGCGTTGCGCACGGCCATGAAACGGCATGCCGCATTGGGCGTGCGCATCGAGTCGCTGGGTCACGGTTACAAGGAGCTGGAAATCCCCTGCGCCGACGCGTTGCCACCGGGTCTGCTGCGCGAGTCCGGCAACCAGGGCCGCTTCGCGATCGAACCGCATGCGCTGCACATCTGGCCGCGCGGCGGCTACATGTGCATCGCCTTGCCGAACGCCGAGGGCAGCTTCACGGTGACGCTGTTCCTGCCCGCCACCGGCGCGCATCCCAGCTTCGCCACCCTGCCCGACGCCGCGGCGGCACGCGCGTTCTTCGCCGCGGACTTCCCCGACCTGCTGCCGCTGATCCCGCGCTTCGACGCCGACTATGCCGGGCACCCGATGGGCACGCTGTCCACGCTCTACCTCGACCGCTGGCACCTCGACGGCCGCGCGCTACTGATCGGCGATGCAGCGCACGCCATCGTGCCGTTCCACGGCCAGGGCATGAACTGCGGCTTCGAGGACACTGTCACGCTGACCGAACTGCTGGACGCTGAACCCGGCGACAGCGCCGGCGTATTCGCCGAGTTCCAGCGCATCCGCCAGCCGAACGCCGACGCGATCGCCGCGATGGCGCTGGAGAACTACGTGGAGATGCGCGACTCGGTGGCCGATCCGCACTACCTCGCCAAGCGCGCGCTGGGCGCGAAGCTGGCCGAGCGCGCGCCGCGGCACTTCATGGCGCGCTACCGCTTGGTCACCTTCACCCACCTGCCCTACGCCTATGCGCTGGAGCGCGGCCGCCAGCAGGAGGCCTTGCTGGAGGAGATCCTGCGAGACTCGCCAGACCCGGGCGCCATCGACCTCGACGCGGCGGCACGCATGCTGCAAGCTCGGCTTTCGCCCTTGCCCACGCAGCTACGCCATGAATGAGTTCCTGCTCGAAGACTTCCGCAACACTACCTATCACGTGGTGCTCGACACGGTGCGCTGGGCGGCGATCCGCATCGACCTGCCGTTGCCGGCCGAACTGGCCGCCATCGCCGGCACACGCCCGTGGGGCTTCATCACCGCGTGGAATCCACAGGCGCGGCGTCGCCCGCAGGCGGACAACCTTGCCGCCCAGCAGGCGCTGGTGGATGCGCTGGACCGGCTGCCGCAAGTCGCGGTGTACCCGGCGATCGGCGTGGGCCAGACCGGCTGGAGCGAACCCAGCCTGTTCGTGATCGGTGTCGACGTGCCCACGCTGGACGCGCTGATGCGTGAACACGCCCAGCTGTCCTACGTGCACGGCGAGGCCGACGGTCCCGCCGAGCTGCGCATGCTGGCATGACCGCAGCGGCAGCGCGCCGCATGGACAAGTTCGCCGGGCATTGCGGAAAATGCGGCAGATGACCGCAGCCGCCACTCCCCTGCTCGAAGCGCTTCGCCTGAGCTTCCATCGCCAGGACGAGCCGGTGTTCGCGCCGCTGGATTTCCGGCTGCACGCGGGCGAACTGGCGCTGGTCGAAGGCGACAATGGCAGCGGCAAGACCACCTTGCTGCGCCTGCTGGCCGGCCTGCTGCACGCAAGCGAAGGCGAACTGCGTTGGCGCGGCGGCCCCTGGCAGCACGACGCCTGTGCCAACGAGATCCTCTTCCTCGGCCACCAGCTCGGCCAGAAACATGACCTGAGCGCGCGCGAGAACCTGGCCTTCGCCGTCGGCCTGCACGGTTGCCGCGACGGCGTCTCGGCGGATGCGGTGCTGGACGAGGTGGGCCTGTCCGGTTACGGGGACGAGCCGCTGCGGCGCCTCTCCGCGGGACAGAAGAAGCGCGCCGCGCTGGCGCGCCTACTGCTGCTGCCGGCGACGCTGTGGTTGCTGGACGAGCCCTACGCGAACCTCGACCGGCATGGCATCGCACTGGTCAACCGGTTACTGGAGCGACACGTGGCGGATGGCGGCGCAGCACTGGTGAGCAGCCATGGGGCCGTAGGATTCCATGGCGGGGAGCCGCAGCGGATACGCATGCATGGGTAAGCGTGTTCGCAAGAATTTTTCCGCCGTTGCAGACAAACTTGGCAGCGACGGACCTTCGTTCGCCGGCCACCAGCAGGCATGCGGTTTCGGACATGCGTGCCAATCCCCGCTCCCTTCCGGGGAGAGCGCCAGGGTGAGAGGTGGGTGCCCGCGACAACCTCTCGCTTCCGCAACCTGGCTCGCCTGCGGCAGGCCTTCGGTCGCCTGCCAGCGCCCGAGCCAGCTTGCTTTGCCGGCGCAACGCAGGGCGCCCCAAAGAAAAAGCCCGATTCAATCCGCCGGAACTACGGGCAAGCCGTGTCGAGGAGGCTGGGCGGACTCCCGCCGCCACAAGCTTCCCAGTGGCCACTCTGCACCGTATCCGGGCACCGGCGGGATGGATGCATCTACCTCTCGCGCAAGAACGGAGGCGCCTGCATGAGCGCCCCGCTCCCCCAAGCCTGTGCCGCCATGCTGCGGCGGGATCTCACGCTGGCCTGGCGGCGCCGCGGCGACCTGGCGATGCCGGTGCTGTATGCGGTGATCGTGGCGGTGCTGTTCCCGTTTGCGATCGGGCCGGACTTGGCGCTGCTGCAGCGGATCGCCGGCGGCGTGGTGCTGGTAACGGTGTTGCTGGCGATGCTGCTGGCGCTGGACGGGATGTTCGCCAGCGACATCGAAGACGGCTCGCTGGAGCAACTGGTGCTGGCGCCGCAGCCGCTGGCCCTGATGCTGGGCATGAAGATCCTCGCGCACTGGATCACCACGGCCCTGCCGCTGCTCGTTATCGCTCCGCTGCTGGCTGGCATGCTGCATCTGCCCCTCCCGGCGATGCCTGCCCTGTTGCTGGCGCTACTGTTGGCGACGCCGCTGCTCAGCCTGCTCGGCGCGGTGCTGGTGGCGCTGACGGCCGGCACGCGGCGCTCTGGTATGCTGCTGGCCCTGATGCTGCTGCCGCTGTGCGTGCCGGTGGTGATCTTCGCGGCCGGCGCGGTGGCAGCCGCCCAGGAGGGCCTTCCGTGGTTCGCTCCGGTCGCTTGGCTGGCCGCCGCACTCGTCCTGGCCGTGGTGTTGGCGCCGTTGGCCTGCGCAGCGGCCTTACGTATTGCGCTGGATGCCTGAGAGCCTGTTGATGCCCCCCCAAGTACCCCGCGTTGTCGTCGAGTGGCCGTCAGCTGCAGCGTGTGGCGCCGGACTGATCGGCCGTGCGGCCTGGCCGCAGGCAGCCGCATCCAGGCGTCCTCCCTCCGTCGTTGACCGGCGCCCGCCGTTCGCTGCTTCAAGCTGGGTCCGTCCACGGACTCGCCCTACCTCCCTTCGTTCCTCCACGGGCTGCGCGCAAGCCGATCACCGCGCGGGTACCTGGGGGACATGAGCAGGCCCTAGCATGTCCAAGTGGATTCCGCTCTGGTTGCACAAGCTCGGCTCGCCGCCGACGTTCTACCGCTTCGCCCGCACGGTACGACCGTGGGCAATGGGACTGGCGCTGCTGTTCGGCGTGATCGGCCTGTACGGCGGGCTGGTGCTGGCGCCGCCGGATTACCAGCAGGGTGACGCCTACCGCATCATCTTCATCCACGTGCCGAGTGCGTGGATGAGCATGTTCGTCTACGCGATGATGGGCGTGTCCGGGTTCGTCGCGCTGGTATGGCGCATCAAGCTGGCCGAGGTGGTGGCGATGGAATCGGCGCCGATCGGCGCGGCCTTCACCTTCATTACCCTGGTCACCGGCTCGCTGTGGGGCAAGCCGATGTGGGGCACGTGGTGGACCTGGGATGCCCGGCTCACTTCCGAACTGGTGCTGCTGTTCCTCTACCTCGGCGTGATCGGGCTGTACCACGCTTTCGAGGATCGCCGGCAGGGCGCGCGCGCCGCGAGCTTCCTCGCCATCATTGGCATCATCAACGTACCGATCGTGCATTACTCGGTGGTCTGGTGGAACACGCTGCACCAGGGCACCACGGTGAACCTGTTCGGCCACTCCAAGATGCCCTGGGAGATGCTCTGGCCGCTGCTGGCGATGACGCTGGCCACCAAGTTCTATTACGCGGCCAGCCTGTGCCGGCGCGCCGGCACGGACATCCTCGCGCTGGAAGGCGGCAAGGACTGGGTGCGCGAGATCGCGCAGGCCGAGGCCGGCCGATGAGCGCGCTGTCGCATTTCCTGGCCATGGGCGGCTACGCAGCCTACGTGTGGCCGGCCTATGCCGTGTTCTTCGCGGTACTGGTCGCCGACAACGTGGCGCCGCGCCTGCGCCGCCGCCGCATCCTGCGCGAACTGCGCGAACGCCTGGCGCGGCAGTCGGCACGTGCGCGCCGCCCTCCTTCCAAACCCTGACAATGCCATGCCAATGAACCCTACCCGCAAGCGCAGGCTCACCCTCGTGATCGTGGTCGCGGTTGCCGCCGCGCTGGCGATCGGCCTGGTGGTGTACGCCCTGCAGCAGAACATGAATTACCTGTTCACGCCCAGCCAGGTGCAGTCGGGACAGGCCGCGCAGTACAAGACCTTCCGCCTCGGCGGCATGGTCAAGGCCGGCTCGATCCAGCGCAGCAAGCACTCGCTCGAAGTCACCTTCACCGTGGTCGACGCCGATGGCGCGATGCCGGTGGAGTACACCGGCATCCTGCCCGACCTGTTCCGCGACAACCAGTCGGTGATCGCCACCGGCCACATGGATGGGGCCCGCTTCGTGGCCACCGAGGTGCTCGCCAAGCACGACGAGACCTACATGCCGAAGGAACTGAAGGACGCGATGGCCAAGGCGCACGCACAGGCGAAGGTGAAGCAGGCCATCGCGCAGGACAAGAGCCCATGACCCCCGAACTCGGCCAGCTCGCGCTGGTACTCGCCTTCCTGCTGGCCATTGCGCAGGGCTTGCTGCCCCTGCTGGGGGCCTGGCGCGGCAACC
>JAJZGE010000168.1 GCA_021798675.1 Pseudomonadota bacterium
ACGCCGCCGCTGCAGCGCGCCGCCGCGCAACTGGTGCTGGCGCTGCGCGCCGGCCGGCTGCTGCTGAAGAGCGGCATGGTCGACACGCTGGTGGCGACCAGCCTGCAGCGGGTGCCATTCACCCAACTGTCCAACCTCACCGGCACGCCCAGCATGTCGGTGCCGCTGCACTGGGCGCCGGCCGAGGCGGGCGGCGCCGAGCTGCCGTTCGGCGTGCAGTTCGTGGCCCGCTTCGGCGACGAGGCCACCCTGCTGTGCCTCGCCGCCCAGCTGGAGCAGGCGCAGCCGTGGGCCGCGCGGCGGCCGCCGGGATGAGCGATCGAGCGGGGTAGAAACGGCCTCAGTATTCGAACCGCACGCCGGCCATGTACGTCAGCCCGTAGAACTCGCGCTGGATGGGCCGGTTCGGCGTGCCCTGGTAGAACGTGTGCGGCGTATCGAGCAGGTTCCGGGCGGAGACATAGATGGTCCAGCTCTGCGGCAGCTCATAGCTCGCGCTGAAATCCATCGAGGTACGCTTGGCGTTGTAGACGTCCTGGGTGGTATTGCTGCCGATACTGAACAGATTGGCTGACGTGGAGTAGGCCGCCAGATGGAACGCGAAGCCTGCGCGCTTGTAGAACAACGCAGCGTTCCAGGTGTTCTTCGAGGTGGACGGCAGCAGCGAATATTCGCCCGGGCGTATCTCGATGCGCGAGTCCACCCACGTGTAGTTGGCGCTGGCGCCCAGACCATCCAGCCAGCCAGGCAGATTCTGGAATTGCTGGCTCCAGTTGAACTCCAGTCCGCGGGCGAATGACGAGCCGCGATTGCCGTAGGTGAACACGCGCAGCGGTTGCGAGAGGTTGGCGTTGAGGAACAGATTGTTGTTGAACGTACGGCTGGTCTGGATCGGAACAATGTAATTGGAGATTTCCTTGTCGAACACGCCTATCGACAGGATCCCGCCATGCGGCAGGTACTTTTCGATACTGAAATCGAAGCTGTTCGCCGTGGCCGGCTTCAGGTTGGCGTCGCCGGTGGTCACGATGCTTGAACCCAGATCGATGGCAAGGGCCGGGTTGGCCTGGTTGAATCCGGGGCGGGCGATGGTGGACGAATAGGCGGCGCGCACGATCAGGTTGGGCTCAAGCTGATAGCGGAACTGCAGACTCGGGAAAAAATTGCTGTAGCTGTGTCTGGTGGCGATAGGGTTGGCGAAGTTGTTGCCCAATGCGTCCACACCCGCCGCGAAGGCGTTGGCCCAGTCACGCGTTGCCTCAAAGCGCACGCCGCCGAGTATGCCGAGATTCCCGTAAGTCGCCGTGTACTGACCGTAGCCGGCATAGATGTCTTCGTGGGCATCGAGGTACTGCTGCTGGCTCGCCAGCACTTCATTCGGTCCGATCGTGCCGAGGCCGAACAGCCTTTGCAGCGCGCCGGTAGCGATGTCCACGCCGTTCGCATAGCGACCGCCGTAGTAGGTCTCGTAGGCACCCCCACCGCCCAGCACCGCGGTTTGCGGGATCGGCGTCGTGGTCACGGCATAGGGCTGTGCGGTCGTGCGCTTGTGGCGCTGACGGATGCTGATACCGAACTGGATCGCCTCATCACTGAAGTTGCCCCAGTTGACCGCTGTCTTTGCATTGGCCGCGTAGGACATCTCGCGATCGAAGTTGTAGGCGGTGCTGTTGTTGATGCTGCTGAGCGTGTAGTTCGCCGGGTCCAGATAACCGGGTGCACCCGAGATGGCATAGAGCGGTACATGATCCGGCCCCGTCGGGCTGTAGGCTATTTGCCCTGCGGCCGCCGAGGGCGGGTTGTAGGTGAAGCTCGAGTTGTAGTCGTAAGGCTTCTTGTAGGTACCTTCCACATAGGCCGCGTGGTAGTCGATCGTGGTGTCGCCCAGCGTATTCTTGCCGCCAAGCATGAACAGACGTTCCGTGGAAGTTTCCTGCTCGTCGCGGAGCGACTTGGTGATGCCGCCGGGGAAGGTTAGCGTGTCATTGATCACGCCGTTGGCCTGGGTGGTCGTGTTGCCATCAGGGTTCACGTCGAGAAACTGGCGCTTGTAGTTTTCCGTATAGCCCGCTTCGAAGCCGCGCAGGTACCACTGGTTGTTGTCGTCCGGCTGATATCCGAGATCGATGGCGTAGCCATGGCGACGGCGGTGGAGTTCGTAATCGCGCTGCTCGATGTTGTTGACCGCCTGATACGGGTGACTGCTGTCGTTGAAGTACGCCGGCTCGACGTCGTCGATACCGCGCGAATCGGTATGGCCCGAGGCCGTCAGCACGATGGAGAACGGGCCGAAGCGCCCACCGCCGACCAGCGAGTACTTGCTCACGGGTGTGCCGCGAAGTGGTTCATAACCACCACCGATATCACCTTCGAAGAACGGACCCTGATAAGGAGGCGCGGTCTTCGGCAGCACCGCGATGGCGCCGCCCAGCGCTTCAGCGTCCTGGCTTGGCAGGTTGGATTTGGTGAGCTGGACGGCGCCAATGAAGCCGGTCGGGATGGAGTCCAGCGCCACACCTCGATAGCCGCCAAATGGCGAGGCGTTGTTGGTCGGCAGCAGCGGCACGCCGGCATAGGTGGTGCTGTTGAGGTCCGCATCAAAGCCGCGGATGTTCACATAGCGCCCTTCGCCCTCATCGGTCTCCAGCGATACTCCGGGAATGCGCTGCAGCGCCTCGGCGGTGTTGACGTCAGGCAGTGAACGAATCTGATCGCCGGTGCGGATATTGATCAGATTGGGTGCCTGCTCCTGCGTGAACCGGGCCGATTCGATCGAGGTACGTGGCGCCACCACCTGGACACCCTGCAGATTGTGAACCTTGCCCTTGGTCTTGTCCGCGGTGCGGGTCGTCTCGCGATCGGCGTCGGCGGCGGAAAGCGCGGCCGGCGCCGAGTCGGTCGCCGCGGCACCCTTGCCCGCGTCGGCGGCGGGAGCCTGCGTCCCGGCGACGGAGACGCCGGTCGCCCAGGCGGGGACAGCAGCGGCGCCGAGGCCGAGCAGGGCGATGCCACGCAGGATCGCGTTTCTGAGAGCCGTGTGTTCCATGGGACAAAACCTCGATCGATTAAAGTCATGCCCGAGGCCTGGCATGCAGGCATCGAGTGATGGAGTGGGCAGGGGAATGCGCAGGAAGCTAGATCGGCGCCGTGACAGTGCGGTGGCCGGATACTTACTGATCGGTATGGTGCGGTTGTGGCGGGAAGGGCTGGCGCGTTTCAATCTCGGGCGCGATCCGCTCAGCGCGCCGCTGCACCGGGCGGAAACCGCAGTTCGACGCGCAGGCCGGGCTGCGCGTCGCCCAGCGCGAGCCGGATGCCGTGCAGGTCAGCCACTGCTGACACCAGCGCGAGGCCGAGGCCGTCGCCCGGCGTGCTGCGGCTGCTGTCCAGCCGCACGAAGCGGCTCAGCACGCGCGTGCGCGCTTCGGCGGGAATGCCGGGGCCGTTGTCCTCGACATGACCGGTCAGGCCCTGCGCCGTCGACGCCAGCCCCAGCTCGACGCGGGTGCCACGCGGGGTGTGGTGCAGCGCGTTTTCCACCAGGTTGGCAAGCATCTGCGTCAGCAGCGCGCGATCGCCGTGCACCACATGCCCGGCTACGATGGCCGCCCGCAGCTGCTGGCCGCGATCTTCCGCCACCGGGCGATAGGTTTCGGCGATGTCGGCAAACAGCTGCGACAGCTCGACTGCCTCGAATCCCGCGCGACGCTGACGCGCCTCTACGCTGGCGATCCGCAGCATGGCGCGGAAGGTGGCCAGCAGCCGATCCACCTCGATCGTCGCCTGCTCCACCGTGCGGCGCAGCGGTGAGGACGCGGGCGCCTCGATCAGGCCGCTCTCCAGATGCTGGCGCAGGCGCGCCAGCGGCGTGCGCAGGTCGTGCGCGATGTCGTTGGACACCTGCCGCATGCCCTCCATCAGCACCTGCATGCGTGCGAGCAGGCGGTTGAGGCGGCCGGCGAGGCGGTCGAACTCGTCGCCGCGGCCGCGCTCGCCGATGACCACGCCGCGCTCGCCCTCGAGGATGCGTTCGGCCTGTTCGCCCAGCGCGTCGATGCGCTTGAGATAGCGGCGGCTGGCCAGGCCGCCGCTGACCAGCACCAGCAGCACAGCGACCCCGCCGACATCGAGAAACCCGCCGCCGAGCACTTCGCCCAGCTCGATCACCGAGCGGTTGTCGCTGCCGACGATCAGCCAGCGGCCGTCGGCCAGCCGCTGCGCGAACAGGTGCACGCGGTCGGCGTCGGAATGGTCCGCGCCCAGCGCGCCGGTGAGTGGCACCACGTGCCAGCCGGGTGTGGTCGGTCGATAGGCCAGGTTGCCGAGCAGACGCCTGCCACCGCCATCGGTCAACAGGTAGTAGTGCGGGCCCAGCGGCATCAGCGCCATGCGCAGTTGCAGCTGCCTGATCAGCGTGGCGTCCGTGGCAGCCTGCTGCAGACCGGCCATTTCCGCCCTCACCGTATCGCGCAGCTGGGCTTCCGCATACGCGTTGACGCCGCGCCAGACCACGCCCAGCAGGGCAGCGGCAAAGATCGCAAACAGCAGCGCCTGTAGCAGCGCCAGCCGAAAGGCGGCGGTGCGGAAGATGGCCCGGTGCGCTGCCTCAACGCGCAGCACGCAGGCTGTATCCCACGCCGCGCACGGTGTGCAGCAGCGTGCGCCCGAAGCCGCGGTCGATCTTCCCGCGCAGGCGGCTGATGTGCGTCTCGACCACGCTGGTCTGCGGATCGAAATGGAAATTCCACACGTTCTCCAGCAGCATCGCCCGGGTCACCACGCGGTCGGCGTGCGCCATCAGGTATTCCAGCAGACGGAATTCGCGCGGCTGCAGCTCGATCTGCCGGCCCGCCCGCTGCACCTGGCGGCTGAGCAGGTCCAGCTCCAGGTCGGCCACGCGCAGGCGCGCTACCACCTTGGTCATGCTCGGGCGGCGCGACAGCGCCTCGATGCGCGCGCTCAGTTCGACCATCGCGAAAGGCTTGGCCAGGTAGTCGTCGGCGCCGGCATCGAGCCCCTCCACGCGCGCCTCCACGTCGCCCAGCGCGGACACCATCAGCACCGGCATCTCGTGCCCGGCGGCGCGCAGCTTGCGGATCAGAGTGAGGCCGTCGATGCCCGGCAGCATGCGGTCGACCACCAGCAGGTCGTAGCCGACGTCGTCCGCACGCGACAGGCCCTGTGCGCCGTCGCTCACCTGGTCGATCGGGCCGCCGTAGTGGCGCAGTCCGCCGGCGATGTGCGCCGCGGTGGAGCGGTCGTCTTCGACGATCAGGATTCGCATCAGGCACCTTCGGCTGCGCAGCGAAAACTCATGGTAGGCACGGCCCGGTGGCAGCCGTGAAGTGCACCCGCCTTACGGATCCGTAAGCACGGCGCATCCGTCCGGTCATACCACGGGCCTAACGTCGGAACGATGACAGCGG
>JAJZGE010000169.1 GCA_021798675.1 Pseudomonadota bacterium
CACTCCTCCATCGCCGCCGGCACTGGCACGGTACTGGAGCCTTCGCTCATGACGTTGCATCCCCCTCGTCCGCGGCGCGCACCGCCGCGATGAAATCCCGCAACCTGCCGGCATCCTTGATGCCCGGCGCCGACTCCACGCCGCTGGCCACATCCACCGCCCAAGGCCGCGCAATGCGGATCGCCGCGCCCACGTTGCCCGCATGCAGGCCACCGGCAAGGATCACCGGCTGGGCGAGGTTGCCGGGCAGCAGCGACCAATCGAAGGCCTTGCCGCTGCCGCCGGCCTCGCCTGCGGCGTGGCCGTCCAGCAGCAGTGCGGCAGCGCCTGGGTACTCCTGCAGGCGCGGCAGCGCCCCCGCGCCCGCGCCCATGGCGATGGCCTTGAGGTAGGGGCGCCCGAAACGCGCGCACCATGCGTCGGTTTCGTCGCCGTGGAATTGCAGCAGGTCCGGCTGCACCGCCGCGATGACCTGTTCGACCAGGGCGACCTCATCATCCATGAACAGCGCCACGGCATCGACGAAGGGCGGCAAGGCACGCCGGATCACCTGCGCCTGTTCCAGCGCCACCCGCCGCTTGCTGCGCGCGGTGAACACCAGGCCGATCGCATCGGCACCCAGCCGCGCCGCCAGCAGCGCATCCTCCACGCGGGTCATGCCACAGCACTTGATGCGGGTCACTGCGAAACCTCCGCCGGCAGGCCCCAGTGCGCCTCGTAGCGCGGCCCGAGGAAGGTCAGGCCCGACGACGGCGCGGTGGGTCCGGCCACCTCGCGGTTACGGCCGGCCAGCAGTTCGGCGATCCATGCGACGGGCCGCTCGCCGCGCCCCACCGGCAGCAGCGAGCCGACGATGTTGCGCACCATGTGATGCAGGAAGGCGTTCGCCTCGATCTCCACGATCACCTGCTCGCCCTCGCGCCGCACGCCTACCGACAACACGCAACGGCGCGGATGAGTAGCCTGGCAGGAAACCGCGCGGAACGCGGAGAAGTCGTGCTCGCCCAGCAGCGCCTGTGCGGCCGCATGCATGCGGCCAGCGTCCAGCGGCTGGCGCTCCCAGGTGACGTAGCGCGCATCCAGCGCTGCGCGTACCGGCCGATTGAGGATGCTGTAGCGGTAACGCCGGCTGCGCGCGGAAAAGCGTGCGTGGAAATCCTCGGCCACCGGCTGCGCCCACAACACCGCCACGCTGTGCGGCAGGTTGGAGGTGGCGCCGAGCAGCCAGCCGCGCATCGAGCGCTGCACCGGCGCATCGAAATGCACTACCTGGCAACGGCCATGCACGCCGGCGTCGGTGCGACCCGCGCAGGTCACCTCGACCGGCTGCGCGGCGACCCTGGACAGCGCCTGCTCCAGCGCACCCTGTACCGTGCTGCCATGGGTGAGCCGCTGCCAGCCAAGGAAGTCGGTGCCGTCGTATTCGATGCCCAGGGCGATGCGCATGGATCACACGTTTGCAGAAAGTGCGCAGCGTAGCAGGCCACTTCACCTGTGATCTTCCTGATCGCGAAAATCAGACGGGAGGCCGTCCTCATCCGCACTCGTCAAACGCAAACGGGCCGGCATGGCCGGCCCGTTGCTCATCGCTACCGAACGGACCCGATCAGTGCAGGTCGTCGAGCAGGCGCTTGGCCACGTCACGCTGCACCTGGCTGCCTTCGTGCAGCACCTCTTCCAGCATGGCGCGCGCGCCTTCCGGATCGCCCATGTCGAGATAGGCGCGGGCCAGGTCGAGCTTGGTGTCCACCGGATCGTCGCTGAATTCACGTGGCTCGATGTCATGGCCCGCGGGCTGCAGCTGCGTCTCGGGTTCTTCGTCGAAATGCCAGTCCGGCTTCGCCTCGCTGCCGCGGATCACCGTCGCGTCCTCGTCCACCACAGGCTGGGCCGCCGGCTTGGCGTCCTCCGCGTGCCTTTCGTGCGAGGGCGTGAGGTCGAAATTGAAGTTGTACTCGCTCACCGTCACCGGACTGGCCGGCATCGGCGGCGGAGCGGACGGCGCCGGCGGCTCGGCGGCATACTGGTCGATGTCGAAGCCGTGGCGCGCCTCGTGCTCGTCCGCCACCATGCTGCCGTGGTCCGCGAACAGCGGATGGGCCGGCACCAGGTCCTCGCCCATGCGCACCACCTGCTGCCACTCCTCCTGCTGCGGATCGGTCACGTGGGCGTGCATGGCCTCGGCCGCAGCCTCGAAGTGTTCGATGTCGCGACGGCCGTAGTACAGGCTGACCAGTTCCAGGTGCAGGCCGATGTCGTCGGGGTGTTCGGCCAGCTGGTCGAGAAGCAGGTTCTGGTCGACGTCGTCGTGGGTGTCGTCCATCGGCAATTCGCCGCCGAAGCGATCGGCCAGCGACGGGGCGGACTTCGGCAGCGCCGCCGGCTTCGCCTTGCGGCGACCGAGCAGCCAGCCCAGCAACAGCAGCAGCACCACGGCACCGCCGAGCGCCTGCACCCACAGTTGCGTGTACCAGGGCTCCTCGCTGACCGGGGCCGACTTGATCGCGGCAGGCTTGACCGGCGCGGTCTTGGCGGGCTTGTGCTTGGCGGGCTCGGCCTTGGCTGGGCTGGCGACCGGATTGGCCACAGGCGCCGTCGCAGCCCCGGCCGGGGCTGCCGCCGGCTTGGCGGCCGTGGCGCTGCTGGCGGGCGCCGATGCAGCCGGCGCGGGAACGGCCGCCGCCGGCTTCGCCTGCCCGGCCTTGGCCACAACCGTCTCCGCCGTGGCCGCGGCTGCGGGCTTGGCCTCGGCGGGCATGCCGGCCGACTTGCGTGCCGCGGCCAGCTTCTGCTGCAGCTCGGCGATCTCGTTGTCCTTCAGCGCGAGCAGACGCTGGTTCTTGCTGTTGAGGTCGCTCAGGTCCTTGAGGCGCGACTTCAGGTCGGCACTCTGCTGCTGCAGGTTGGCGAGGCTTTCCTCGGTGCGCTGCAGGTCCTGGCGCAGCGCGCCGCTGTTGTCGGTGGCGGATTTGCCGCCCTGCTTCGCCGGCACCAGCGCGAGATGGTCGCCGGCATTGGCCTTGGTCGCGGTGGGCGAACTGGAGGTGCCGGCACGGGTACCGGCGTCGGCCACGCTGGTCGGCGCATTGCCGATCGGGCCGTTGCGCCAATCGCCGTTCTCGCGGCGCACTTCCTCGGCAGCGGCGGCCATGGCTACGGCCTCGGCTTCGACCTTGCTGGGAATGCGCAACACCGCACCTGCCTTCAGCGCGTTGATGTTGTCGCGGTAGAACGCGTCAGGGTTGGCCTGCTTCAGGGCCAGCATCATCTGGTTGATGTCCACGCCGGCCGGCGCAACCTTGCGGGCCACCGTGGACAGGTTCTGGCCGCTCTCCACGCGCCACTGCCCGGCGACCACCGGTGCCGATGTCCGCGGCTTCGGCGCTGCGGCGGCCGGCTGCATCGCATGCCCGGCGCGCGGGCGCGAGGACTGGGGAACGGGGCTGCTGCCGGGCGGATCGAGCAGGATGGTGAACTCGCGCACGGTCTTGCCCGTCCCGCCGTGGACCTCGACCAGCAGGTCGAGGAACGGGTCGTTGACGACCGTCTCGCTGGTGATGCGGATCACCTTGTGGCCGTTGGCACCTTCGACCACGGCGAAATGCAGGGGAATGCCGCCGGACGCATCGCCCGAGGCCAACTGCACGTTGAGCTGCTGCAGCTCGGCCGCCGTGGCCTGCTGCACCGGAATCTCCGCCAGCAGCGGCTGGCCCAGCGCTGACTTGACCTGGATCTGGCCCAGATCCATCGCCAGCGCCTGGCCGCTGCCCAAAGCCAAAGCCACCAGCAGCGGCAGTTTCAACGAACGATTCATCACGTGCTCCCCCGAACAGGCCACAGCCCCCCGGCAAGGCCACCACAACGGCGGCACTTTGGCCAGATAGGCTGCCACTTTAGTTAGATGCGGACGGATCAACAATAGGCGGAACGGAGACTTGCGACGCATTGCTGCCGAACATTCCAGCAACGGCGGCCACCAGGGGCGACCCTGCAGCGCTCAGGTTCCCTCGCCGGCCGCCCTGCCGGCCTGCTGCGCCGCTTGCAGCTGCCGCTGCAGTTCGGCGATCTCCGCATCCTGCCGCTTGAGTTTCGCCGCGGCGGCCTGACTCCGGGATTCCTGTGCGCTCACGCTGTTTTGCAGGCGCCGCACTTCGGCTTTCCGCTTGACCAGCATCACCGTCGCCCGCCGTGCGGTTCGGGCCACCGACGCAGCTCCGGCGGACGGAACCGCCCCCAGCGCCAAGGCCGCCAACAGGGCGGCCAGCCGCAGCCTGCGCGCCCGTGGCGTCACAGGTATTCCTCCACCAGCAACTCGGCGATCTGCACCGCATTCAGGGCGGCGCCCTTGCGGATGTTGTCCGAGACGACCCACAGGTCGAGGCCGCGCTCGTGCGAGATGTCCTCGCGGATGCGGCCGACGAACACCGGGTCCTTGCCGGCCACGTCGCCGACCGGGGTGGGGTAGCCGCCAGCCTTGCGCTCGTCCATCAGTACCACGCCGTCGGCCTGCTCCAGCAGCGCGCGGGCCTGCTCCACGGTGATCTTGTCGCGGGTCTCGATGTGCACCGCCTCGGAGTGCCCGTAGAACACCGGCACGCGCACCGCGGTGGGGTTCACGGCGATGGATTCGTCCTCCAGGATCTTGCGCGTCTCCCACACCATCTTCATTTCTTCCTTGGTGTAGCCGTTGGGCTGGAAGTCGTCGATGTGCGGAATCACGTTGAAGGCGATCTGCTTGGGGAACTTGCCCTTCTCGACATCCTGGAAGTTAAGCAGGGCCGCGGTCTGCTTGCCCAGCTCCTCCATGCCCGAGCGACCCGCACCGGAGACCGACTGGTAGGTGGCCACGTTGATCCGCTCGATGCCCACCGCGCGGTGGATCGGCGCCAACGCCACCAGCATGCCCATGGTCGAGCAGTTCGGGTTGGCGATGATGCCGCGGGTGGTGTATTGCGCGATGGCGTGCGGATTCACCTCGCTCACGACCAGCGGGATGTCGTCCTGGTAGCGGAACTCGGAGGTGTTGTCGATCACCACCGCGCCGGCCGCCGCCGCGCGCGGCGCATGCGCCTTGCTGACCGAGCCGCCGGCCGAGAAGAACGCGATGTCCACGCCCTCGAAGTCGTAGTCGGCCAGGTTGCGCACGGTCACCTGTTTGCCGGCAAACTCCACCTTGCCGCCGGCCGAACGCTCGCTGGCCAGCGGCACCAGCTCGCTGACTGGGAAATTGCGCTCGGCGAGGATGGCGAGCAGGGTCTCGCCCACGGCGCCGGTGGCGCCGACCATCGCAACCTTGTAACTGCTCTTCTTGCTCATCGGGTGGTTTCTTCGCGGGTGGGAAAAGGGGCGCGGGCCGCAGATTGCGCTTCGGGGTTCAGCAGGTTCGGCGGATGCCCGG
>JAJZGE010000170.1 GCA_021798675.1 Pseudomonadota bacterium
CCAGAGCGATGGCGTAGCCGCCGTAGCGGCTGGCAAGTTCCTGCGCAGTCTCTAGCGTGCGGTTGGCCACGATCATCCGGCGCGCCTGCTTGTCGGCGAGGTGGCGCGCGGCCAGTTCGATGGTGTCGCCTGCGCCGATCAGCAGCACGCAGGCCTCGCGCAGGTCGGCGAACACCTGCTCGGCAAGGCGTACCGCGGTGAATGCCACCGATACGGTGTGCGCGCCGATGCGGGTTTCCGTGCGCACGCGCTTGGCTACGGCGAAGGTGTGTTGCAGCAGGCGGTCGAGTGGCGCCCTCAGCGTGTGCGCATCGCGCGCGATCTGGTAGGCATCCTTCACTTGGCCGAGGATCTGCGGTTCGCCCAGCACCATCGAATCCAGCCCGGTGGCGACGCGGAACAGGTGGCGCGCGGCATCCTGCTCCTCGTGGCGATAGAGGAACTCATCCAGCTTATCGGCGGTCAAATGGCGGTGGCGACCCAGCCAGGCCTGCGGCAGTTGTTCGGCCCCGGCGGCCACCCCCACGTACAGTTCGGTGCGGTTGCAGGTTGACAGGATCATTGCCTCCTCCACGCCGGGCTCGCGTTGCAGTTCGCGCAGGGCGGCAATGGCGGCCTCGGAATCGAACGCCACCTGTTCGCGCAGGGAGACCGGCGCGGTGAGGTGGTTGAGCCCAAGAGCGATCAGCGGCATGAGGTGACGGAAATCCCGGCGTGTATCTGGCGGCGTAGGCTAAGCTTGTCGTCAAGGCGCCGTGGATTCGGACACGGTGTGGCGTGTGTGTGCAGACGTGACGGACAGACGGTGGCCAGTGTGCGAAGCAGGCGGTGTGGATTCAAGCAGATGCGGCATTTTACGGCAGCCGCCGCGCTGATGCTCGGCCTGACCGCCTGTGCGCAGGCGCCGATCAAGCCGGCAGCCCGGCCTGCGCCCGCGCCCCAGCCGCTGGCACGGATGGTGGTGGCGACGCCGGATGCGGATCACGACCTTGTCGCGCAGCTCATGGCCGGCGAGATGGCGCTGGGTCGTGCCGACCTGAAGGCCGCTTCGGAGCATTACGGCAGGGCGATGGCGATCAGCAACGATCCGGCCGTGGCGGAACGTGCCGCCCGGCTCGCGGTCGCGGTGCACGACGACGCGGCCGCCGGCCGTGCGCTGGATCGCTGGCAGGCGCTGGGCGGCAAGCCGGAGGCCATGGCGCCGGTGCGCGCGCAGGTGGCGCTGGATCGTGGCGACACGACCGAGGCGCAACGCCAGCTGCAGATACTCACCGACAGCCACGACAAGAATGCCTGGCGCAGCTTCGGCCAGGTGCTGGTGGCCGCGCGCGATCAGGCGCAGGCCGGCAAGTTGCTAGAGGCGCTGGCCACGCCGCAACGGTTGCCGGGCGATCCGCAGGCCTGGCTGGCGATGAGCGAGCTGGGCGAAAAGCTGGGTCGGCATGCCTACGCCCAGCGCATCGCAGACGCTGCCATCGAGCGTTTCCCCGGCAACACCGAGGCCTACGGCTGGGCGGCCAAACTGATGGTCGGCAGCGGCAACGGCAAGGGCGCGCTGGCCCTGCTCAAGCAGGCCGTCGCCAAGGCACCGGACGACGTGCACCTGCGCCTGCTCTACGCCAGCCTGTTGAGCGAGTCCGGCGATTACGCCGCGGCCGCGAAGCTGCTGGACCACGGCCCGCAGGACGCCGATACCTGGCAGCTGCGCGTCGCGCTGGCAGCGCGCAACAAGGACACCAGGGCGCTAGCCTCGCTGTATCGCCAGCTGCGGCAGGCCGCGCCCGAGGTGCGCCAGAAAAACGCCTTCCTGCTCGGCCAGTTGGCCGAAATGCAGCACCGCGACGCCGAGGCACTGGCGTGGTACGACCAGGTCGGCGACGACGATCCGCATGCCTTCGACGCCGACCTGCGCAGCGCCGTGCTGCTGGAAGCACAGGGCAGGAGCGCCGACGCGCACCAACTGCTCGGGCAGATGCAGGTGAACTACCTCGACCAGCCGGATCAGTTGCGCCAGGCCTGGCAGCTCGACGCCGAGATCTACCTGCGCGAGCGCAACTACCCGCGGGCGATCGACGCCTTCGACCATGCGCTGCAGGTCGCGCCGAACGATCCCACCCTGCTATACGACCGTGGCCTGGCCTACGCCAGCGCCGGCCAGGTGGATCCTGCGGTGCGGGATTTCCGCAGCCTGCTGAAGCTCAAGCCGAACGACATCGACGCCAGCAACGCCCTGGGTTACACCTTGGCCGATGCCAATCGCGACCTGCCCGAGGCGGAGCGGTTGATCGCCCGCGCGCGCGCGGCGCGTCCGAACGATCCATCCATCGCCGACTCCTGGGGCTGGCTGCAATACCGGCTGGGCCACCTCGACCAAGCGGCGCAGTCGCTGCGCAGCGCGTGGGAGTCCGGCAAGGACGCCGACATCGGCGTGCATCTAGGCGAAGTGCTGTGGAAGCAGGGCGATCGCAGCGGCGCGCAACGCGTATTCGAGGCCGTGCGCAAACTCGACCCGCACAACGCTAGCCTGCAAAGCACCCTCAAACGGCTGAATCCATGAAGCGTCGCTTTCGAATCCTCGCGGCAGCCCTGCCGCTGTTGCTGGCTGCGTGCGTGCCGCAGCCGGCGGTGCGCATCAAGGGCGATGCGGCCCTGCTCAACGCGCAACTCGCGCGCGAACACGCGCTGGCGCATGCTGACCACTGGACGCTGGAAGGCCGGCTGGGGGTCTCCGACGGCCACGACGGTGGCAGTGGCGGCTTCACCTGGACGCAGGACGGCCGCAGCTACAGCTTCGTGTTTCGTGCGCCGATCACCGGCCGCAGCTTCGAGTTGAGCAGCGGTCCGGACGGAGCGGTGCTGAAGGGGCTGGACGGCGGTCCGCTCCAGGGTGCGGACGCCGAGTCGCTGATCCGCCGCGCCCTGGGCTGGGAAGTGCCGCTGCACGACCTGCGCGCCTGGGTGCTTGGCCTGCGCGCCGACAGCGGCCCCGCCCAACTGGCGTTCGGTGACAACCGGCTGCCTTCGCTGCTCACGCAGGACGGCTGGTCGGTCGACTACCGTGCCTGGGACGCCACGCACCAGCCGCCCTTGCCCACCACCATCTTCGCCTCACGGCCGCCGTACAAGGTGCGGCTGTCGATCGAGACATGGAGCCTGCGCTGAGTCGGCAATCGCGGAGGCGGCGACCGCCGCCCGCGTGACCGCACGTGCCCGACTCGCTAGAGTGCGCCGGGGCACGCATGGGGAGGACGGACGTGGCTGCATCGAGACGAAGCGCCATCGGTTGCGCCTTGTGCCTGCTGCTGGGGCTGACGGCCTCCGCGGAGGCGCAGCAGCGACCGGGTGACGGCATGCCGCCACCCCCGCCGCCCGGCATGCCACTGCGACCGCCGCCGGGCATGCGGCCCCCTGGCATGCGACCACCGCCGCCACCGCTACCTCCACCGCCACCACCAAGGATCGACCCGGTCCCGGCAGAGGCCCCCGCGAGCTTGCCGGCGCCCGTGCTGCTGGCGCCGGCGGCAAGTCCTGCGGCGGCCTCCAGTGTCGATGCCGGTGCCGCCGCGCCGCTGCCTGCGGCGACGCCGGCCGCACGCCAGCAGGCGATACCGGCGGCCGCGCCGGCGCCGGTCGTGCCGGTCCAGGCGCATGCCGAGGCTCCCGCAAATCCGCCGTCGCGTTCGCTGCCATGGCTGTTGCTGCTGGCGCTGGCCGGCGCACTGCTGGCCTGGTGGGCATCGTTGCGCCGGTCGCGGCAACTGCGCGAAGAAGCCGAGCGCCTGGCGCGTCAGCAGCGCTTCCTGAAGTCCGCGCACAACCATTTGCGGCAGAAGTCCGAGCAGTTGCAGCAGCTGTCGATGCACGATCCGCTTACCGGCACGCTGAACCGGCAGGCGTTCGCCGCGGAATTGCGCGAGCGCATCGATCACCTGGCGAGGTACAACCAGCCGCTCAGCCTGATCGTGTTCGACCTCGACCACTTCAAGGCCATCAATGACAGTCACGGCCACCTGGTCGGCGATGCCGCGTTGGCCCTGGTGGTCGGCGTGGTGCGCGAGCACCTGGTCAGCGACGACCTGTTCGGTCGTTTCGGCGGCGACGAATTCATGATCGCCTGCGCCGGCCAGCACGCCGCAGGCACCGTCGCACTGGCCGAGCGCCTGCGCGCGGCGGTGGCAGAGCGGGCGCCGCTGGCCGAGCCGCCGATTCCCGGCCTCACCCTGAGCCTGGGGGTGGCGCAGGCGGACCCGGACCACGGCTACCACCCGGACGAGCTGTTCGCGCGTGCGGACGCGGCGCTCTACGTCGCCAAGCAGGGTGGCCGCAACCGGGTCGTCGCCGATGCGCCGGCCGCGGCGATGGTTGGCGCGATCCGCCGGCACCTGTGACCCGCGTGCCGGCCGGGCGGTTAAGCTAGACGGCTTCCTCGAATCCCTCGGCCCATGTCATTCCGCATCGAGCGCGCCCAGCTGGCGCAGGTTGAAGCCCTTCGCGGCATCGAGCGCGCAGCGCAGGAACTGTTCCGCGGCCATCCCGCATGGCCGTCGTACGCTGCCGCGCCGATGGATGCGCAGTCGCTGGCGGCGGCGATCGGTGCTGGCCAGGTCTGGGTCGCGCTGGACGAAAGCGGCGGACCCGTGGGCTTCGTGGGCGTGGCGATCGAGGGTAACGAGGCGGGTATCGCCGAGATCGACGTGCTGCCCAGTCACGGCCGGCGCGGCATCGGCGCGGCACTGCTGGAACGCGCCTGCGCCTGGGCGGCCGAGTCGGGCTATCCGTCCGTGGTGCTGGGGACGCTTTCCGACGTGCCGTGGAACGCGCCGTTCTATGCACGCCATGGCTTCGAGGCGATCGACCCGGCGCGCTATACGCCGGCTTTGGCCGAGCATCACGCGAGCGACCGCCAGCGTGGTTTCCCCATGCACCTGCGCGTGTACATGCGCCGCTACCTGCAGCCTTCGCCGCTGGGCTGGACGCGCTGGCCGGCACCGGCCAAGCTGAACCTGTTCCTGCGCATCACCGGTCGCCGGCCCGACGGCTACCACGAGCTGCAGACCGTGTTCCGCCTGCTCAACTGGGGCGACGAGCTGCGCCTGCGCCTGCGTGCGGATGGCGAAATCCGCCGTCTGAACAACGTGCCTGGCGTCCCCGAGCAGGACGACCTGGTGGTGCGCGCCGCCCGGCTGCTGCGCACGCACGCAGGCGCGAGGGCTGGCGCCGAGATCGAGGTGGACAAGCGCATACCGATGGGCGGCGGCCTCGGTGGCGGCAGTTCGGATGCGGCCACCGTGCTGGTGGCACTGAACCATCTGTGGCGTTGCGGGCTGGACGAGGACGCGCTGGCGGGCCTCGGTCGTCAGCTGGGT
>JAJZGE010000171.1 GCA_021798675.1 Pseudomonadota bacterium
GGCGGTGAACTCGATGGAGCAGACCACTGCCGAGGTGGTGGCCGGTGCGCGCCTGGCGGAGGACGCCGGCAGCGCGCTGGGCGACATCGAGCGCGTCTCGCACGATCTGTCCGCGCTGATTCAGAGCATCTCCAGCGCGGCGCGCGCGCAGTCCGCGGCGGCCACCGATGTTTCGGTGTCGATGAACGCGATTCAGGAAATCACTTCGCAAACCTCGCAGGGCGCGAGCCAGACCGCCGACTCGATCGGTACGCTGGCCCAGCTGGCGAGCGACCTGCGGCGCTCGGTGGCGCATTTCAAGTTGCCGGGTTGACATCGGCCGAGTCGATATCAGCCTGGTCTACATCAGTATTTTGACGGGGGGCAGTCTCGCTGGTTGCGTGATGCGTGCATGGTGCAACCGCTGAGAGAGGCGCATGAGACTTCAAGACCACATCGATTTCACCACCCTGCAGTGGGTCAAGCCGGAGCTCGACGAGACGCTGTCGATCGCTCGCGAGGCGCTGGAGTCCTATGTCGACAATCCGGCCAAGCGCGACTACATGCGCACTTGCACGGACCACCTGCATCAGGTGCACGGCACCTTGCAGATGGTCGAGCTGTACGGCGCGGCGATGGTCACGGCAGAAATGGAGGCGCTTTCGATTGCGCTGCTGCAGGAAAGCGTCACCTACCGCGAGGAAGCCTATGCCGCGCTGATGCGCGGCCTGATGCAGCTGCCCGATTACCTTGAGCGGCTGTCCAGCGGCCATCGCGATGTGCCGGTGGTGCTGCTGCCGCTGCTGAACGACCTGCGCGCCAGTCGCGAACAGCCGCCGCTGCCCGAATCGGCGATGTTCCATCCCAACCTCGACGCGTTCCTGCCCGAGCAGGCGCCCGCGGCGATGAGCGAGTCGTACGCCGAGGCGCATCGCGGCGAACTGGTCGATCTGCGTCTGCGCTTCCAGCAGCAATTGCTCGGCTGGTTCCGCGGGCAGAATCCCGCGCAGCAGCTGCTTGGCATGCGCAAGACGCTGCTGTCGATCACCGCGCGCTGCTATCACGTGCACGGCCGGCGGCTGTGGTGGATTGCCGCCGGCGTGCTGGAAGGGCTGGAGCAGGGCATGCTCAAGAGCCAGGCCGGCGAAGTGCGCCAGCTGATCGGCAAGGTCGACCGCAGCATCCGCCAGCTGATCGAGCATGGCGAGGACAGCCTGCGCGGCAACGATGCGAACGAGCTGGCGAGCAAGCTGCTCTACATCGTGGCGCAGGCCAGCCAGTGCAGCCCGCAAATGCAGCTGCTGCGCGAGACCTATGCGCTGGACAGCCTGCTGCCGGATGCCGGCGAACTGGAACACGCCCGCGGATCGATGGCCGGGCACAATCGCGCGCTGCTCGATTCGGTCTCGCGCGCGCTGAAGGACGACCTGCTGCGCGTCAAGGAAGCGCTCGACCTGTTCCTGCGCCAGCAGGACGGCGACCCCGCCCAGCTCGCGGCCCAGGGCGAAGTGCTGGAACGTGTCGGTGACACGCTGGGCATGCTGGCGCTGGCGGTGCCGCGGCGCGTGATCACCGAGCAGCGGCGCATGCTGGACGAAATCGCCAACCGCATGCGTCCGGCCGACGAAGAGACCCTGCTCGACGTGGCCGGCGCGCTGCTGTACGTCGAGGCATCGCTGGACGACCACATCGAGAGCCTCGGCTCGGAAGAACAGGCTGGTACCGGCAGCGCCACCCAGGGGCTGCCGCGCAGCGAGGCGCTGGGTGTTGTCACGGCCTTGATGCAGGAGGCGATCAGCAACACGGCCAAGGTCAAGGACGCGATTGTGGCGTTCGTCGAATCCGGCTGGGAGCACGGTCGCCTGACGGGCACGCCGAGCCTGATGGAGGAAGTGGCCGGCGCCATGCGCATGATGTCTGCCCCGCGCCCGGCCGAGCTGGCCGAGGGCGTGGGCCGCTTCATCGGCCATGAGCTGCTGGGCGACCGGCGCGTACCCAGCGGTGCGCAGATGGATCATCTGGCCGACGCGCTGGCAGCGCTCGAGTACTACCTGGAGGCCGCGCGCGAACATCGCGGCGGGCTGGAGCATATTCTCGACGTGGCCGAGCACAGCCTTGGCCTGCTCGGGTACTGGCCGGTGCCGGCGGCGCGGCCGCTTTCGCTGGCTGCGGTGACCGCGGTGGAGCCGGAGCCGGAGCCGGTCGCAACCGGCAATCTCGACGACGAGCACCATCCTGAGCTTTCCGAGTCGGTCAGCCTGTTGCAAGGCGATGATCTCGCGCAGCTGTTTGTCGGTGACAGCGCGCCACTCGCTCCGCTGCTGCACAACCTGGACGGACTGCGTCTGGCCGAGACCGAGGCAACCGCGCCGGCCATGCTGGAAGGCGACGCGGCAGATCAGCACGGCGACGACTGGATCGAGGTCGAGGAGGAACAGTTCGAGCAGGTGCCGGTGCGCGACCCGCTGGCGGCCAATACCACTTTCAATGCGAATGCCGAAGGCATCGATGACGATATCCGCGAGATCTTCCTGGAGGAAATGCAGGAGGAGATCGACAACCTGCGCAATGCCGAACAGGCATGGCTGGCCGATCCCGCCCAGATCTCCTCGCTGGTCAGCATCCGCCGATCGTTCCACACGCTGAAGGGCTCCGGCCGGCTGGTCGGTGCCGGCGTGCTGGGCGAGTTTGCGTGGAAGGTGGAGGACATGCTCAACCGCGTGCTCGACGGCAGCATCCAGCCGGACGAGCAGGTCCAGGCGCTGGTGCGTCACGCGATCGATGCGCTGCCGCAGCTGCTGGCGGCGCTGAAGGGCGAAGGCGCACCGAGTGTGCCGCTGAGCGCGCTCATGCGTGTCGCCGAACAGCTGGCGGCTGGTCACCCGGCCAAGCTGGAGGATCACGCCGTACCGGCCATGGAAACCGTTCGCCGGGTGGTGCGCCGTCGCGTGCCGGCCCCGCTCAAGCTGGCCAGCGATGCCGTACCGCAGGCCAGCCTGACCGATGCTGACGCCGCGGCGGAGCAACCGGCCAGCACGACGCCGATCGAAATGTTTGCCGGGCCGGTGCTGCCGCCGGTCGATCCGGTGCTGCTGGAAATCCTGCGCAGTGAAGTGGCGCAGTACCTGCAGACCATCCGCGCCACCATCCTGCGCGGCGGCGACGAACTGCCGATCGGTGAGGATCTGCTGCGTGCCGTGCACACGCTGCACGGTGCCATTGCGATGGTCGACATCCCGCTGCTGACCCAGCTGCTGTCCCCACTGGAGGGGATGTTCAAGCGGCTGCGTGCGTCCAACGTGCCGCTGTCGTCCGAAGGCGTGCGGTTGCTCAGCCAGTCTGCAGACGCTGTCGATCAGGTGATGGCCCAGTTCGATGCGGCGGAACCGCAGCTGCCACAGGTGGAAGCACTCACCGCGCAGATCCTCGCCATGCGCGATCGCTACCCCGAGTCGCAGGTTGCGCACGTGGTATACGAGCCGCGCGAGGAAGAGGCGGAGACCGCTGCCGCGACCGACGATGCCGCGATGACCGCCTCGCTGGATGCCAGCATGGCCGAGGCCTCCGCGGGCGACGCGGACACGGCATCGGCCGAAACGCCCGGCGAGCAGCCGCTCCATGCGGCCGTCGATCCGGAGGATGCACATCACGCCGAGCTGGCCGCTGAGCTGGTCGCCGCGCTGGGCGCGTTTGAACCCGAGACCGCGGCCGCCGAGCGCGCGGTCGCCGAGCAGGTCGCCGCCGAAAAGGTCGCCGCCGAGCAATTGCTCGCCGAGCAGGCAGCGGAGCACGCTGCCATCGAACGGGCCAGGGTCGAGCAGGCCGCCGCCGAGCAGGCTGCGGCCGAGGCGCGTGAAGCGGAACGCGTCGCGGCGCAGGCGGCCAGCGAGCGAGCCCACGCCGAACAGGCCGCAGAACAGGTGGCCGCCGAGCTGGCTGCGGCCGAGCGCGCTGCGGCCGAGCGTGTCGCCGCCGAACAGGCTGCAGCCGCCGAGCGCGCCGCTGCGGAGCAGGCCGTCGCGCCGGCACCTGCATCCACCTTTGCGCTGGCTGGTTCCGGCCATATCGACGCCGATCTGCTGGAAGTATTCATCGACGAGGCGCGCGAGATCCTCGATCACGCCGATGACGCGCTGGCGCAATGGCACGCCGAGCCGACCGAGCTGGCGCCGGTGGCCGAGCTGCAGCGCGACCTGCATACGCTGAAGGGTGGCGCGCGCATTGCCGGCTTGATGCCGGTGGGCGATCTGTCCCATGCGATCGAGACGCTGCTCGAAAAGCCGATCCGCGACCCGGCCAAGACCGGCCCGCTGATCAGCGCGCTGGAGGCCAGCTTCGATCAGCTGCACGCGCTGGTGCAGCAGGTATCGCAGGGCGTCACGCTCGACTATCCGCAGGCCGCCATCGATCGGCTGCTGGCGCTGGCCGGCGAGACCACGCTTACCGACGATGCCGTGCTGGCGGCGGTGGCGATGCCGGCCGCGAAGGCCGTCAAGCACGCTGCGACAGCGGCGCTGCCGGGTGCGGCAACGGCGGGCGAACTGCCCGAGCTGCTGCCGGAAATGGAGGAAGAGGTTCGCTCCTCGCAGGAGCAGATTCGCGTTCGCGCCGACCTGCTTGACAGCCTGGTCAACCATGCCGGTGAAGTGGCGATCTACCGTTCGCGGCTGGAACAGCAGGTGGCTGGTTACCGCTTCAACCTGGTCGAGCTGGAACAGACCGTGGCGCGCCTGCGCAGTCAGTTGCGCATGCTGGAAATCGAGACCGAGGCGCAGATCATTGCGCGCTTCCAGCGCGAGCACCGCGAAGCCGGCCTGGCCGCGTTCGACCCGCTCGAGCTCGATCGCTACTCGCAGCTGCAGCAGTATTCCCGCGCGTTGGCCGAGTCGGTATCCGATCTGGTGTCGATCCAGAACATGCTGGACGAACTTACCCGCCAGGCCGAGACGTTGCTGATCCAGCAGTCACGGGTCAGCACCGAACTGCAGGATGGCCTGCTGCGCACGCGCATGCTGCCGTTCGACACGATGGTGCCCAACCTGCGCCGCACCCTGCGCCAGGCGGCGCAGGAGCAGGGGAAGAGCGCGCAGCTGTACGTCGAGGGTGCCCACGGCGAAATGGACCGCAACCTGCTCGACCGCATCAAGGCGCCGTTCGAGCACATGCTGCGCAACGCGATCGCGCATGGCATCGAGACCCCGGCCGAACGCCGCAAGGCCGGCAAACCGGCCGAGGGTTCGGTGCATATCCGCGTTGCGCGCGAGGCGACCGAGGTGGTGATCCGGGTCAGCGACGACGGCCGCGGACTGGATCGCGAGGCGATCCGCAAGCGCGGCATCGAACGCGGATTGCTGCGTGCCGACATCAAACCCACCGACAACCAGCTG
>JAJZGE010000172.1 GCA_021798675.1 Pseudomonadota bacterium
TGACATGACAGGCAACCGTACTGGCAGCGAATATTCCCGAACGCCGCCGCGGTCTCGGGTTCCCTGAAGCCCAAAGGCCGCGTCCAACGCGGCCTTTGGGCTCAACCTTGACGCACTCGACCTCAGCGCAGCTCCACCACCACCAGCCCCTGCGGCGGAACCGTGATCTCGAACTTGCCGTTGGTGACGTCCAACTGCTCCGGTGCAGCCAGCTTGCCGGCGGCACGCAGCTGCGCGATCTGCTCGCGGCTGGGGAAGGCGGGGCGGCCCATCTGGTCGAAGCTGGCGATCACGTTGCCGTGGCTTTCGTCCAGCCGCCACGCGGTGGCGTGGGCGCCGGCAGCGAGGTGCTTCACGTCGATGCTGAAATGTTTCGGTGCGCCGCTGGGTTCGCCCGGCGTGTAGACGGCGCCGTCGCCGACCGGCGGCGCATAGTTCCACAGCGCCAGCACCACGGTGCCATCGGCGCGGCGGGTGGCCAGGGCCGAGTCGGATTTCACGCTGAGCTGCTGGTCGCCCAGCTTGTGCAACATGGCGAAGGCATTGAAGGACGGCTTGTCGATGCGATCTTCCGCGATCAGCCCGAAGCCGCCGTAGAACGGCGTCTTCACCACGCCCTGTTCCTCGAACACGTCGGAGAACGCCCAGTAGCTCATGATCTGCACCTTGCCGGCGCACTCGCGGATGGTGTTGGCCAACCATGGGCCCATGAACACGCTGTCGGTGACGTTGGGCAGGTTGGCGTAGCTGGCGTTGTACTCGCTGAAGATCAGCGGCAGGTGCGGGTAGGGCGACGCGGCGATCTGCTTGTGCACCTGGTCCACGGTGCGGCAGACCATGTCGCGGCGCGGGATGTTCTCATCGGTGTGGAACACGTTCTTCGCGGTGTCGTCGCCGTAGACGTGGCTGCTGACAAAGTCGACCGGCACGTTGTCCTTCTTCGCGTGCGCGAGGAAGTCGCTGGCCCACGCGCCCTGCGCGGTGGACGGCCCGCCCACGCGCAGGCGCGGGCTGACCGCCTTGAGCGCGCGGGCGGTGTGGTCGTACAGGGTGAAGTAGGTGGATTGCGCCGGTTTGCCGGCCCAGAAACCGATGTTCGGCTCGTTCCATACCTCGAAGTACCAGCTGGCCACTTCGTCGATGCCGTAGCGCGCGATCAGGTGCCTGGCGAACGCGCTGATCATCGCGTCCCATTCGGCGTAGCTCTTGGGCGGCGCGATGTTCGGGTGGTACCAGAATTCCTGCAGCGCCTTCGGATCGGAAGTGAGCTCCGGCGGCATGAAACTCAGCTCGACAAAGGGCTTGACGCCACGTTCGAGCAGGCCGTCGTAGATCTGGTCGACGTAGGAGAAGTTGTAGCTGATCGTGCCGTCGGCGCCGCGCTGCACCAGGCCTACGTCGTGGTCGAAAATGCCGTGGAAGCGGACGTAGCCGAAGCCGGTGGCGGCATGCACCGCGACGAGATCCTTGCGGTAGTCGTCGCGCAGCGCCAGCACGGCGCGGCCGGAGCCAAACATCTGTTCCCAGAAATGCGGGAAGGGCGTGGCTTTGGCCTGCGCATCGACGCGGATCGACACCTGATCGACGGCGGCTGGAGCCGCGCTGACGGCAAGGCTGGCGATGGCAGCCGCGGCGCCGAGGCCGAGCAGGAAGCGGCGGGTACGGGACGGGGTATTCATCGGATTTCCCTGGTGGCGGCGGCTGCGTTGGCAGAGCAGAACCCCTGTCGGCGCAGGATGTAATCGTTTACGTTGACACTCGGAAGTGTCTCCCAGCCGGCGTGCGGCGTCCAGCCCCAGGACCGTGATTCGTGCCGCGTGGTCTGCGGGAGGTCGTACAAAGTGGGCCGTGCCGGCGACTCCGCCGGCACGGCCTGGTGGCTGTTGCGGTTATTGCGCCAGGATCGCGCCGTAATGCCCGTTGACGTTGACCGTCACCTGGCCGTTCTGCACCGTGTAGGCGGTGCCCGAGAGCAGGTCGGTGAGGGTGCTGCCGTTGGTCACGCTGAGCTGCCATACCGGCACGGCGATGGAATGGGACACCGAGTCGTTGTTCAGTGCCACCGCGATGCGGTTGCTGGCGTCGAAGCGGCCGTAGGCATACAGCTTGTTGGTGTCGTCGGTCAGCAGGGTCATGAACGAGCCGGTGCGCAGCGCGGGATAGGCCTTGCGGATCGCGGTGAGCTTGCCGGTGAGGGCCACCGCGCTGTTGGTGCTGCTGCCGACGGTCCAGTCGAAGGTGCGGCGGTCGTCCGGATCGGCGCCGCCCTGCATGCCGTACTCGTCGCCGTAGTAGATCGTCGGCGTGCCCACGTAGGTCATCTGGAAGATCAGCGCGAGGTAGGTTTTCCAGATGTCGCCGCCGGCACGCGTGGCGAAACGCGGGATGTCGTGGCTGCCGAGGAAGTTGCTCATCGTCTCCTGCACGTTGCCGGGCAGGTCGGCGCGCGTGCCATGCAGCCACGCATCGAAGGTGCTGGTGCTGATCGAGGCCGGATTGCCACCTTCGTCCTCGCCGGTGATCCACTCCGACACCGGCTGGGTGAAACCGTTGTAGTTCATCGCGCTGTCCCACTGGTCGCCGTTGTCCAGCCAGGCTCCAGCCACACCCCAGTATTCGCCCAGGATTTCGGCGTCCGGATTGGTTGATTTCACCGCCTGGCGCAGCTCGCGCATGATCTGATGGTTGGTGTCGTCGCTGCCGTTGTTGCCGCCGGCGTCGAGGTACTGCGCGGCATCCAGCCGCCAGCCGTCGATGCCGTAGGCTGGCCCGAGGTAGGTTTTCACGACGGAGTCGGATGCGCCGTAGATCTGCTGGCGCACGGCCGAGCCGCTGGCACCGTAATCGAGCTTGGGCAGAGTGTCGAAACCGAAGAAGCTGCTGTAGCTGTTGGGCCACTGCTGGAACGTGTAGTAGCTGTACCACGGACTCTGTTGCGACTCGTAGGCACCCTCGGTGCGCCACCAGTGGGTCTTGTCGAACCACTTGTTCGAGTCGCCGGTGTGGTTGAACACGCCGTCGAGAATCAGATAGCCCCTGCCGTTGTCATCCGCTTCATGGCAGTCCTGCCGCCGCAAGGGTGATGGCGCACCCAGGCCGGCGTCAGGGCGCTCGTCTTGCTCCGACAAGGCGACTTGTCCGGGAGCATCGCCTTGCCCGCCGTGATGGGCGGATCCGCAGTCGCCATGGATGTCGCGGACGAGCTTGCGCAACATCCCGTTGCTGCCAAATGCCGGGTCCACCTTGAAGTAGTCCTCGGTGTCGTACTTGTGCACGGTGGGCGCAAGGAAGATCGGGTTTAGGTAGATGATGTCCGCGCCGACGGTGTTCCTGATATAGCCGAGTTTCTTGTCGATGCCGGCCAGATCGCCACCGAAGAACACCAGGTTGTTGTCACCGCCCGCGTTCGCGAAAACGCTGCTGCCCCAGGCATGCTTCTCGGTGCAGTGGCCGTTGTAGCAGTACTGCCCGGTCTGCACGTCGTTGTGTGGATTGCCGTTGTAGAAGCGGTCGGGAAAGATCTGGTACATCACGCCGTTCTTCATCCAGTCCGGCGTCTTGAAGCCGGGAATGATGAAGAAATCGCCGAAGGGCTGCTCGCTGTTCCAGGTGCCCTGCGCGTTGTACCAGACGGTCTTGCTGCCATCGTTGATCTGGAAGCGGTAGTACTTTTCCGACGGGCTGGCCGGCACGGTGCCCTGCCAGAAGTCGAAGGTACCGGTGGCGTCATTGCGCACCCAGTGCATCGGCACCCAGTGGAACTGGCTGTCGCCACTGTCGTAGTACTTGATGTTGGCGCTGGTGATATCGCCCTTGAAGGTGCGAAAGGTGAGCGTGACCGGCTGCGTAGCGGTCGGTTCCGGCGCGCTGTCGAACAACGGCCCCTGGTCGTGGAACAGGCCGGCCCACTCCACGTTGTTGTCGTTGCTGGCGGCCTGCGCCGTGCTGCTGAGCGCCGCGCCTGCCAGCGTGGCGCAGAGCGCCAGCCACAGGGCGGTTCTGCTGCCGCGCCTCGTCTTGCCCTGATCAAACCTCGCGTGATCGAACATCGACTTTCCCCTCCTGGTGATGGATCCATGCAGGCATGCATGGAGATATCGGAAGCGATCGAAGCCGGCGCGCGGTTCCCCCGAACCGCACGGTCAGTGTGTCGACGCTCCCTGCGACGGGCGAGACGCGTGGGCGTTACCCGCGCGGATGCCCCAGTACGAGAGGCTGAGAAAAAATCGCCCACCTACTGCGACCGCCGCCAAACGCCCGTGCCGGCAGCGCGCTGCGGTCAAATCCGAGTCATTTGGTTCACCAAACTCCCCGAATTTGCCCACAACGCACCTTGTCACGCGCGCCCGGCGACGCTCTCGCTACGGCGGTCAAATTTTTCTCAGCCTCTGAGCGCGAGCCTGCGCGCCTGTGCCGCCGTCACCCGCACCCAGGTGACCGCACCGAACCGATCCGTGCCGCTGGCCCAGCCTTCGCCGCCGCTGGCGTCGAGCGCGTCGAGGCTGGCGAAGTGCTGCAGCGCCTTGCCGCCGTCGTCGACCGCGTGGGCCTGGCCGCCATGCACCTTGAACAGGTAGTACTTCAGCGCGGGCACGTAGCTGCCCTGGACCGCGCCGGTCTCGACGTGCACCGTGTCGCCGTCGCGCTGCAGCGCCAGCGGCTGGCGGAAATACACGCCGTGCTCGTAGGCGTAGGTGCTGCCATCGTCGTCGTAGCAGTCGAACGTGCTGCGCTGCGCGGCGGGGAACATCTCCACCGCGAGCTGGGTGACCGGATGCTGGCCGACATAGTCCATCACCGGCTGGGTCGGGATGATCGCGCCGGCGCGGATGAACAGCGGGATATCGCTCCAGCGCTGGCTGTCGATCGCCAGCCGGATGGTCTGGCCGCCGGGATACACCTTGCCGCTGAACCAGTCGGTCCAGCGGCCGGCCGGCAGGTAGATGTCCTTGCGGGTCTGCCCCTGCTGCACCACCGGCGATACCAGCAGGTAGTCGCCGAACATCCACGCGCCGATGTCGTTGCGCACGTTGGCGTCGTGCGGCCAGTCGAACAGCAGCGGCCGCACCAGCCCGACGCCATCGAGATGACGCTGGTATTCGTAGCTGTAGATGTACGGGATCAGCGCGTAGCGCAGGCGGATCGCGTCGGTGGCGGCCTTCTCCGCGACTGGCCCGTAGACCCACGGCTGGCGCTTCTCGCCGAACTCGCCATGCACGCGGAAGATCGGCGTGAACGCGCCGAACTCGATCCAGCGCGCGTAGTTCTCGTCGGACGGATGGCCGTGGAAGCCGCCGCCGTCCATGCCCCACTGCATTGCGTCGACGTTGATCGCGCTGAGCATGCGCGCGCGCTGGCCGGC
>JAJZGE010000173.1 GCA_021798675.1 Pseudomonadota bacterium
CCGACAACCGTGATCCGGCAGAGGTGCAGCGCTTCATCGATCGGCGCCTCGGCAGCCGCAGCCACTCGGCGGAAACCGAGCCAACTTCGGCCGAAGAAGTGCAGAAGCTGTTCATGGAGCGCCTGGTGCTCGAGCAGGACTGCGTGTTCTGCCTCACGGTCACCGCCACGCGCAGCCCGATCCACGACAACGTGGTGCGCGCCAGCTTCGCCGTGCTGCGCAGCTACCGCGACGTGCGCGAGCCGGCCGGCATCCCCGGCCAGTTCCTGATGCGCGTGATCGACACGCGCAACGTGTTCGCAGGCACCGCTCCGGTCGTGTGGGAGGCGGCCCGGCTGATCGCCGCAGACATGCCGCCCGCGGCGATCCGCGAGCGGCTCAACCACGTGGCCAACCACAGCTACGGCTACCTGATGCCGCGCGACCTCTATTACCTGCGCGCGCGCGCCAAGAAAAAGAACGACCGCAGCGTGGGCTTGGTCAGCGCGATGCTGGGTTCGGCGCTGGACATCAAGCCCATCCTGCGCTGCTTCCGTGGCGAAACCGGGCCGGTGGGCAAGGCGCGCGGCTTCGAGCAGGGCTCGCAGCAGCTGTTCGACTACGCCGCCGCCCGTGTGCGTGCCGGCCTGATCGTGCCGATGGTCTGTGTGAGCTACGGCGGCGACCTCGCCGTGCTGCCGAGCCTGCCCGGCTACGTTCGCCTGCGCGAAGTCTGCGAGGAATGCGGCGTCGCCCTGCTGGAAGCGCCCATGAGCATCACCGGCATGGTCAACGTGGGCGAAGGCGCGGTGACGCTCGGCCTTGCCGCCGAGGAACACGAACCCGACTTCTGAGCCCGGCGTGGCCGTGGAGCGGAACATGTCGCACCTGCCAGCCCTCTTCCTGCTGATCGGCACCATCGCCTGTGCACCCTGCGCGGCGCAGACCGTATACCAGTGCGCTGGTGCGCACGGCGAAGCCAGCTACCAGTCCACGCCGTGTCCCGGCGGCCGGGGCCGGCAAATCACGCTCGACACGCCGCCGCCCGCGGCCGCGCCACCGCCGACGACCGACAGCACTCCGCCGCCCGCGCCCGTGGCCGAGGCATCGCCGCCCCCACCGCCGCCCGCCGCGCCGGTTCCCCTGCTGTATCAATGCGTGCGTGCCACGGACGGCAAGCGGTACATCAGCACCAACGGCAACCCACCCGGCTACTACGCCCCGCTGGGCATGGTGGGCCTGCCCATCCCGTTGACCGAGCAATACACCGCGGCAAACCACATGGGCAACGCCCAGCCGGATGCGGCGATGGTTTCCGGCTACTACACCTTCGTGCAGGACCGGTGCCGCGCCATGAGCACGGAGGAAACCTGCGCCGCCCTGCGCAAGGACTGGGCGGAGAACGAACGCAAGCTGAGCCGCGCCTTCAAGAGCGACCAGCCGCCGCTGCTCGCGCGCGAAGCCGAACTGCGCGCGCAACTGCAGGGCTGCGGCGGGCCCTGAGGACTCAGAACCCGTAGTTGAGGAAGCCGCCGTCCACGCCCAGCACCTGGCCAGTGATATAGCTGGCGGCGGGCAGGCAGAGGAAGGCGATCGCCGCGGCCACTTCCTCCGGCTCGCCGATGCGGCGCAACGGCGTGCGGTCCAGCACTTCCTCCAGGTAATCCTCGTCGGCCAGTGCGAGATCGGTGCGCTGGGTGCGGATGTACCACGGCGCCACCGCATTCACCCGGATGCCGTCCACCGCCCACTCCGCCGCAAGGTTGCGGGTGAGCTGGTGCAGTGCCGCCTTGCTCATGCCGTAAGGCACGCCCGTGCGCACGTGGGTGATACCGGACACCGAACCCACGTTGACGATCGCCGCGTTCGCGTGCTGCACCAGCTGCGGGTGTGCCAGCCGACACATCTCGAACGCGGCGAACAGGTTCAGCTCGAAGATCGCACGGTAGTCGTCGCCGTACTCAAGCGCCGTTTTCGGCACATTGCCGCCGGCGTTGTTGACCAGCAGCGAGAGCGGCACGCCGAGGTCGGCGATCCAGTCGAACACCGCCAGCCGCTCCTCCGCCTCGGCGAGGTCGGCGCCCATCGCATAGACCGCGATACCTTCGTGCTCGTCGGCCAGCTCCACGCGTACCTGCTCGAGGTAGTCCTCGTCACGCGCCACCAGCAGCAGGTTCGCGCCCAGCCCGGCCAGCTCGCGCGCGGTGGCGTAGCCGATGCCCTTGCTGGCGCCGGTGACCAGGGCCGTGTGGCCCTGCAATTGCCAGGCGTCGATGCGGGTATTCATGCACCGAGCTTACAGGAAGCTTGCTCGCCGGACGCTCCGGCGGGACACTCGCTGCCTGCCATGGGGAGGCCTTCGCAATGAAAATCCTGCTGCCGCTGTTGTGCATGTCCGCCCTCGCCGCCTGCTCCGGCAAGCCGCCCGAACCCGTCGCGCAACCCGCCGCCGCGGCCAGCAGCCACGTCGCCACCCCGTGGGACGGAATGAAGGCCGACGAACAACGCGCGAAGGACGTGCAGAAGCTGGTGAACAAGCAGGCGGCGGACCAGAACAAGCAGATCGAGGCACAGACGCAGTGACCGCCATTTGGCCGTCTTGACGGCCAAATACCTTGCGCCACCCGCCGTTTGCCGGCATCGTTCCGTGCATGGACGCCACCCTTGCCATGCCGCCATTGCTGGAGATCGACGAAGCCACCGTGTCGCGCGACGGCCACCCGGCGCTCGACCGGCTCAGCCTGCGCATCGCGGCCGGCCAGCACACCGCGATCCTCGGCGCCAACGGTTCGGGCAAATCCACCCTGGTGCAGTTGGTGGCACGCCAGCTCTACCCGCTGGCACCGGGCGATGGGCGCAGCCCGGTGCGCGTGTTCGGCCGCAATCGCTGGAACGTGGCCGAACTGCGTGGCCTGCTCGGCATCGTCTCGCCGGCCTTGCAGCACGAATACACCACCGACACGCCACTGGAGGTGTTCGACGCCGTGGTTTCCGGCTTCTTCGCCGCGCGCGGGCTGTGGCTGGATCACCCGGTCACCGACGCCATGCGTCAACGCGCGATCGCCGCACTGGCGCAGCTGGAAGCCGGCCACCTGGCGGGTCGCGCAATGGCCAGCCTGTCCACCGGCGAAGCCCGCCGCGTGCTGATCGCCCGCGCGCTGGTGCACCGTCCGCGCGCGCTGCTGCTGGACGAGCCCTGCGCGGGGCTGGACCTTGCCAGCCGCCGCCGCTTCCTGGAAGTCCTGCGCGCGCTGGCGCGCGGCGGCACCACCTTGTTGCTGGTGACCCACCACATCGAGGAAATCGTCCCCGAGATCCGCCAGGTGCTGCTACTCAAGCAAGGGCGCGTGCTGCGGCAGGGCGACAAGGTCGCCACGCTCACCGATGCAGCGCTGGGCGAGGCCTTCGACATGCCGATTCGCGTGACCCGACACGGCGACTGGTATCACGCCGCCGTGGCATGAGACACCGGTGGCTCAGTGCGGCGAGCAGAGGCAGTAGGCGTAGACGTTCGGCGTGCCGGCCTTCGCATCGCGCAACAGCGACAACTCCGGCGCCAGCGCCTGGACCTGGGCGAACCACGGCGGCAGGCGCAAGCCCCAGCTGCGCAGCAGCTCGACGCTGGCATTCTGGCTGAAGCCGACCAGGAAGCTCTCCAAGGCGCCCATCGGCGCCTGCGCGTAGCGCACGGGATAATTCCTGCCCAGCTTCGCCAGCCTGGCAGCCTCGGCCACCGCGTCGCCGAGGCCGCCGAGCCGGTCGACCAGACCGCGGTCCAGCGCCTGCTTGCCCGTCCACACGCGCCCCTGCGCGATCGCGTCGATCGCGTCGAAACTCTTGCCGCGCGCCTTGGCCACGCCGCCCACGAAGTCGCGATAGCCCTTGTCGATGATGGCCTGGATCACCGCACCCACCTTGGGATCGAGCGGACGCGTGATGTCGAACGCGCCGGCCATCGGCCCGGTGGCCACGCCGTCGCTACGGATGCCGAACTTGGCCAGGGTGTTCGGCACCGAGTAATACATGCCGAAGATGCCGATCGAGCCGGTAATGGTGTTGGGCTCGGCGAAGATCCGGTTGGCGTTCATCGAGATCCAGTAGCCACCGCTGGCGGCCACGTCGCCCATCGACACCACCACCGGGATGCCGGCTTCGCGGGTGAGCTCGACCTCGCGGCGGATCTGCTCGGCCGCGTACACCTCGCCGCCGGGCGAGTCCACGCGCAACACCAGCGCCTTGGTGCGCCGGTCCTCGCGGGCGGCGCGGATCAGTGCCGCGGTGGACTCGCCGCCGATGCTGCCAGCCGGCTGCTTGCCGCCGGCGATGTCGCCTTCGGCCACCACCACGGTCACGCCCGCACCGGTGAGCTGGCCCCTGCTGCTGCGCACATCGGCGACGTAACGCGCCAGACCCACCGAGCGCAGGCCGTGGCCATTGTTGGCGGCCGGTACACCCTGCCTGCGCAGGTCGGCGATCAGTTCCGCCCGCGTCGCCATGCCGTCGATCAGGTGCTCGTTGAGCGCGAGCCGGGCCAGGTCACCCTGCGTGCTGGCGATGTCCTGCGGCAGATCGTCGACATCGGCACGCAGGGTCGCCGGATCAAGCTTGCGCAGCTTCGCCACCTCGGCCAGGTACTCGTCCCACAGGCCGCCCATCCAGTAGCTGTCGGCCTCCTTCGAGGCGGACGAGGCATGGTCGAGGATGTAGGGCTCGGCCGCGCTCTTGAACTGGCCCACGCGGAACAGGTGCACGTCCACGCCCAGCTTGTCGAGCAGGTCCTTGTAGAACAGCCGGTAGTTCGCCAGCCCGGTCAGCATCAGGCTGCCCTGCGGGTCGAGCAGCACGCGGTCGGCGTGGGCGGCCAGGTAATACTGGCCCTGGTCGAGGCTCGCCGCCCAGACGATCACCGGCTTGCCGGTGGCGCGGAAGCGATCCAGCGCCGCGCCCACTTCGCGCAGCGCCGCGAAGCCGCCGGCATGCAGCTCGCCCGGCAGCAGCAGGATCCGGCTGATGCGCTTGTCCTTCGCCGCGGCGTCGATCGCGCCGACCAGGTCGCGCAGCCGCACCTGTTGCGTCTTGTCGCCGGAGAGCCTGGCCAGCGCACGTTGCAGCGGATCGACGCTGTACTGCTCGACCAACTGGCCTTCCGGCTGCAGCACCAGCACGCTGCCATCCTGCACCACCGCTTTCGCGCGGTTCACGGCCATGCCGCCGACGATCGCCAGCACCACGACGAACAGCAGTGTGAAGAACACCGCGTTGACGATCAGCAGGCGCGCCACGTTGATGCCACGGCCGATGCCGCGCAGCGCGGCCCAGAGTCCATTGCGCCTGGGCGGCAGCGGCGAAGGGCGGGACGGCATCGGCGGTG
>JAJZGE010000174.1 GCA_021798675.1 Pseudomonadota bacterium
ACTGGGCGTGTTCGAGACGATCATGCTGGCGGCGTTTCCGGCGGCAGCGCGGCCCGATCTGCTGGCCGCGCTGCTCTGCTACCGGCTCACCTATGGCCTGCTGCCGTTTGCGCTGGCCGGCGTGGCACTGGGCGCGTTCGAGCTGCGCGAACGGCGGCGCAAGGCTGCCGGCGCGTGAATGCGTTGGCGCCACGTGTCCTTCGACTGCGCTTCGCTACGCTCAGGACGAACGGGAGAGGTACGAATGGTGGCGAGGACGCCTTGGCGAGACGGGCAGTGGCCGTGTGCCCCAATTACCCAACGACTCCGAACAGCCGTCCGTCGAAGGTGAACGGCTCGTCGACACAGAGGACTACTTTCTCCATGTCAGGGTGTGCGGGATTGATGAGCACGTTGTCCGTGTGAGAAATGATCGCGCTAGGCACGCGGCAAAGAAGGCTGCCGCAGCTGCGCAGCCACGTATCACCCACGGCACGCGACCTATCCAAGTTAAACGACCTGCCAACAATAGGCTCGTCACGGGCGTCATTCATCGCGTCATCAGGCACGTCGATGCCAAGCAGTCGGTAGCCATCCGGAATCTCCTCTGGCTCAACGTCCAGATGGACGAGCACCTCGACGAGTGCTCCCGACGGCGAGGTGGCGGTGTACAGGATTGGCCGCCCCTGATTGTGCCATCGACCGGCCGCAGACAAGCCACCGCCACCATCCAGACTGACATAGTGGCTCAGTCGCCAGAGCCTCAAGCGAAGATCCCATGTTCGATCTGCAGCAAGCGCTCGGTCACCACCTGGGCACCACCATCCGTGTCAAGTAAGGACAGCGGGGATTCACCGCGCGGCAGCCGGGACGACGGCCGTTCCATCCAGTGCCGTGCCTTCTCTGCGTTGCCGAAGACCGCCTCGGCCTTGGCGATGATCCGGCTCAATCGGGCCAGGCGATCACTCTCCTGCAGGTCCAGGCGGATGCTCCCGCTGAGCTTGCGCTCGATAGTACTGCGCGGGCCGACGAGCCTCACAAGCTCGGCACGCGCATATCCTCGATCAATCAGGATATTGAGTTCTTGAGGCAGGAGTCCGGAGCGCACTGCTTCAAGAGCCTCGACGTGACGTAATGGCTTGAGGATGCGCCTGGTTGCCGTCTTCACGACCACTTTTCTTGCGCCTGAATTCTCGCCCTTCGCACCACCTTTCATCTTGCGCGCCTGCAAGCGCATTTCCTGCAACTCGCGTCCATGCACAGGTTTCCTGCTGGGCCTCTTTGCCTTCAAAGCGGACGCGGCCACGCGCTTGGCTTTTGCGCTGACTTTCTTCACAGGGAGACTGCCGGCGAGCGGACCGGTACCTTTCTTCGGATCACCCATCACGCGCCTCCGCTTTTCCAAGATGGACACATTGTATGCCCATTTGGGCATTCGAGGCTGAGCATGCCGGCAAGCGGGTGAATCACATCCAAAACCGGGTCAAACACGGTCAGAGCGCACTTTTAAACGGCCTTTCGTGGCCGAAGCCGGGCAGCCGACCACGCAGCTCGCCCGGGCTCTTGCCGGCCTTGGTCAGCGCCCCTGGCGATGGCAGTCAGGTTCGATGCCCGGAATCGGCAACTGGCTGGCGGTTGACAGTTCGACGGCAGGCTCAGTTCGACGGCGGATAGCGGCGGATCAGCCGCTGCTGGCGCAGGTGGTGGCGCGCCAGCGCCAGCAGGCCGATCGGCCGATGGCCGCGCGCGCGCATCGCCGCGCCCAGCGCGAACAGCTCGCGCTGCTTGGCGAACACCATGCGGTAGACCTGCGCCACCGAGTATTTCGGATCCCACGCGTGCACCGCCTCGGAGCCGGCGCCGTTGACTTCCATGATGGTGAAGCGGCCGGCGCGCAGCTCCGCCAGGCTGCGGTAGCGCACGTCGAAGCGGCCGATGTGAAACTGCGGCATGTCGCGCGCGATCGCCTCCACCGCGGCGGTCAGCTCCTCGCTGGCAAACGCCGAGCCGTCCTCGTAGCGGCCGCCGACGCGGGTCGAGCCGATCAGCGACAGCCGCACGCGGTCGCCGCTGGCGGGCACCTCGTCGGGGTCGTAGCGGCATCGGTGCTCGTGCGGGTGCTGCACCGCGCGCTGCAGCCGCGGGTCGGCCGCCACCAGCTGCGCCACGCTGCGCACGCCATCGCCGGTGACCTGCGGATAGTGGCGCAGCACGATACCCAGCAGCCGCCCGCGCGGCTGGTCCGGATGACGCACGTAAAACAGCCCCGCCTCGCCAGGCTCGTCCAGATAACGCTGCAGCATCAGCGTTTCGCCGCGCGGATAGCGCGCCAGGTAGTCGGCGAGATCCAGCGCGTCGTCGATCCGGCGCACGCCGAAACCGCACCAGCCGAGGTCGGGCTTGGCCACCACCGGAAACGCGAGGCTTGCCGCACGCAGCGCCGACAGCGCGGCGGCCAGCACGTCGGCGCCGTCGACCCGCAGCAGCGCGTACGACGCCACGCGCGCACGGGCATGCGGACCCATGCCGGCGAAGTATTCCGACTTGGTGTCGCCGACCAGGCCACCGGCGGTGATCCGCGGATTGGCCGCCGAAGGCAGCGTGAGGCTGCCGTGGCGCAGCCCCAGCCAGCACCACTGCAGCACCATCGGCACCAGGTTGAGCCATTTCGGGATGCGCTCCATCGTGCCGGTGGTGCCCGCGGCGGGTGCCGCCGTCCGCGCTGCGGTCTGCACGCTGGTCACGCGCTCGTTCATGCGCCGAGCACCTGGTAACGGATCGGCTTGTAGGTGAAGTTGTTGGACTGCCCGGCCGAGCACGCGGTGAGGCCGATCAGCAGATCCATCTGCGCCTCGAACACGATGTAGTCACCCGCGCGGCTCAGCGGCGGCTCGACCCGGATCACCCCGCTGGCCGCGTCCACCGGCACGTTCATGAAGATGTTGAACGCGGTGGGGATCGCATCGGGCGCGATGCCGTACGGCGCCAGCGCCGCGGCCAGGTTGCCGAAGCAGCCGCGATGCGGCTGGGCGTCGCCGTAGCAGGCTGTTGAGAAACTCCGCCGCGTCGTCGCGGTCATAGTTTGCCTCAATCGCAGAGCGTTGATTCCGATGCGCAGTCCCGATGTCCAACAGCTTGGCATGTTCTCGTACGTGTCCGTGGAAGAGCGCGTGCCGAGTGACCATCCGATCCGCAAACTGCGTGTGCTGGTGGACGGCATCCTGGCTGAACTCGATGAAGTCTTGGCGGCGCGCTACGCCGAAGGCGGGCGGCCGTCGATTCCGCCGGAGCGCCTTCTTCGCGCCTCGCTGCTGCAGGTGGTGTACAGCGTGCGCAGTGAGCGGCTGCTGATGGAGCAGCTCAATTACAACCTGCTGTTTCGCTGGTTCGTCGGGCTCAACGTGGATGATCCGGTGTGGGATCACTCGACGTTCTCGTTCAATCGCGAGCGGCTGTTTGACGAGGCGATTGCGCAGCGCTTTTTCGAGCACACCGTGCTGCTGGCGCGGGTGCAAGATCTGGTCAGCGATGAGCACTTCTCGGTCGACGGCACGTTGCTGGAAGCATGGGCCTCGCACAAGAGCTTCCGGCCGAAAGACGGCAGCAATGACGACGGAGACGACTTCCACGGCGAGAAGCGCAGCAACGACACGCACGCCTCCACCACCGACCCGGACGCGCGGTTGATCCGCAAAGGCAAGGGCAAGGAGGCGAAGCTGAGTTATCTGGCCAATGCCCTGATGGAAAACCGCAACGGCCTGCTGGTGGCCGTGGATGTGCGCCACGCCAGTGGCACCGGCGAGCGTGACGGTGCGCTGGATCTGCTGACCGCCGCCGGCGTGAAGCCCGGCGCGACGCTGGGCGCAGACAAAGGCTACGACACGCAGGACTTCGTTGCGGCGCTGAAGCAGCGCGGCATCAAGCCGCACATTGCCCGCCACACCAAAGGTCGGCGCAGTGCCGTCGACCATCGCACCGCCCGTGGCAAGGGCTACGCGATGAGCCTGCAGGTTCGCAAACGCATCGAGCAGGGCTTTGGCTGGATCAAGACCATCGGTGGCCTGCGCAAACTGCCGCTGGTGGCGCTGCCCACCGTGCGCGGCTGGGTGACCTGGACGTTCGCGGCGTACAACCTGATCCGGCTCGGTGGCATCGGCGAGTGGTGGAACCCGTCGCCAACCTGAGCGAACACGGGAGACGTGCGCCCGAAACTCGGCCATCCATCCGAAATCAGCCGGCCATACCTGATGATCCATAGCCGAGAGCTATCGACCGGCATCGGAGGGGCGCATTCTCAACACCCTGGTAGACGATGCGGAACATCTCCGCCGAGCACGGCGACAGCAGGAAATCGTGGCGGCCGACGGTGTCCTCGACGATGCGCAGCAGCACGCTGCTGCGGTTGGAGTAGAGCGGATCGCCGGTGCTGAGGTAGATCCGGCTGGCGTAGTCGATGCTGCGCCCGGAGCAGATCGCCTCGCCCGTGTCGTGCCGGTTGAACGCGACCAGGTCGGCCACCTGCTCGCCTTCGGGGTCGATCACCTGCAGCTGCTGGCCGCGCCGCAGCTCGAACGCCACCCCGCTGCGCGGCGCGATCGTGGTGATCATCCGCGCGCTCCCGGCACCTGCGCATGGAACGGGCAGACCCAGTCGGTCTCGACCCGACGCCCGCTGTACTGCGGCGCCGCCGGGCCCTTGCCGTGCATCGACAGCATCGGGTTGACCGAGCCGGCATGGGCGCGGTCGCGCTCGATGATCGCCTCGCGCAATTTCTGGTAGCGCCCGTCCGCGCGCAGCTGCTCGAACTGGCTGTGCAGGTTGAACACCAGCGCCGGCTGGCGGTAGCGCCGCGCCGGCCGGCTCGCGCCCGGATGCAGGCCGACCACGTAGAACGCCTTGCCACCCAGGCTCATGCTGAAATGCGCCGAGGCGGGGTCGCTGCTCACCTGCGGGTCCCAGCCGAACTGCCGCCGGTCGAGCGCATGCAGCGCCTGCAGCCGCTGCCACAGCGCCCGCTCGAACGCCGCCTCGGTGAGCGTGCGCCCCGGCGCAAACAGCACCACGGCGCTGACGAACACGGCGTCGGCCGGCGCCTCGACGGCAAAGCGCTGCAGCGCCGCGACGATCGCCTCGTCGTGCTGCGCGTCCTCCATGTTGCCCGCTTCGATCAGCTGCACCGACTGCCGCGCAAACGCCGCCTTGGCGCCCAGGCAGGGGTAGTCCGGCGCATCCACGAAGGCGGCCAGCGACAGCGCCGCGGCGGCCGATGCGCTGATCGTTTTCACGCCGACCATGCTGGGGTTGACGCTCATGACCTGGCGCGAGGCGCATTCAGCGCAGCAGCGCCAGCACGGCCGCCGCGGCCGCTT
>JAJZGE010000175.1 GCA_021798675.1 Pseudomonadota bacterium
GGGGGCGGTCGCCGCGCAGCGCCGTGCGCCGCGCCGTGGCCTACGTGCAGCATGCACTGGCGCGCGGTTACCAGCCCGGCGGCGCGGCGCTACGCGTGTTGTCGCACTGACCCACCCCATCGCGGCGGCCGTTGGCGCGAGCGCTAGAATGACGGCCAGCCCGCACCCGACTGCCTACCGATGACCCTGCGCCTAGTCCTGCTGATCCTGCTCCTGCTGTTCGTGCTTTGCGTGCTGCTGGTGCACCTGCGCGGGCGCGTACGGCTGCGCTTCGACCGCCAGCTGGTTGACCACTCGGCCATCTTCGCGCCCTACAACCTGCTGATGTACGCGTTCTCGGCGGTGCCGGCGCGGCCCATCCTCGAGCGCCGCGGCTTCCCGCAGTTGGACCTGCTGCAGGCGAACTGGCAGACCATCCGCGAGGAGGCGCTGTCGCTGTTCGATGAGGGCCATATCCGTGCCGCGCAACGCAGCAACGACGCCAGCTTCAACAGCTTCTTCCGGCAGGGCTGGAAGCGCTTCTACCTGAAGTGGTACGGCGAACCGCTGGCCTCGGCCGAGGCGTTGTGCCCGAAGACGGTGGCCCTGCTGCAATCCATTCCCAGCATCAAGGCGGCGATGTTTGCCACGCTGGCGCCGAACAGCAAGCTCAACCGGCACCGCGACCCGTTCGCCGGCTCGTTGCGCTACCACCTGGGCCTGATCACGCCGAACTCGCGCGACTGCCGCATCTTCGTGGACGGCGAAGAGCATGCCTGGGGCGACGGCAAGGACGTGGTGTTCGACGAGACCTACGTGCACTGGGTGGAAAACAAGACCGACCAGACCCGGGTGATCCTGTTCGCCGACGTGGAGCGCCCGCTGCGCACGCGCTGGATGAGTGCGATCAACCGGCGCGTGAGCGCCTTCATGGGCAGGATCACCGCCTCCCCGAACACCGAATCGCCGGAGGAGAAGACCGGTTTCGTCAACCGGCTGTTCGCGCTCAGCCAGCACAATCGCGAACGCAGTCGTGCCTTCAAGAGAAGGCACCCGAAGCTGTTCCGTAGCCTGAAATACCTGGGATTGCTGTTCCTGGCATGGCTGATCCTGTGCGCGCCGTGGCCGTTCGCACGCTGAGGCGGTAACGTCGACACCGCCTCGCGCGTCCTTGCTGCGATCCCTTCGAGGAAACCGCCATGGACCCGCAAACCGCCCTGTTCCAGCAACACCGTCCGCGCCTCTTCGGGCTGGCCTACCGCATGCTCGGCACGCCCGCCGACGCCGAGGACGTGCTGCACGACGCCTGGCTGCGCTGGAACGCGCAGGACACCGCCGCGCTGGACGATCCCGAGGCCTGGCTGGTCACCGTGACCACGCGCCTCGCGCTGGATCGCCTGCGCCGCGCCAGAACCGAGCGCGAGCACTACCCCGGCCCCTGGTTGCCTGAACCGCTGGTGGATGAAGCCGCGCCGGCCGACGGCAGCGGCGCCGAGACGCCCGAAGCCGCGCTGGAGCGCGGCCAGACCCTCACGCTGTCCTTCCTCACCCTGCTGGAGCGGCTGGGCCCGGACGAGCGCGCCGCCTTCCTGCTCAACGAAGTGTTCGACTACAGCCACGCCGAAACGGCGGCCATCCTCGGCATCACCGAGAACGCCTGCCGCCAGCGCGTGCACCGCGCCCGGGCGCGGCTGCGCGAGGATCGCCCACGCTTCAGCGTGGACGCGCGCGCCCAGCAGCGCCTGCTGCTGCGCTTCGTGGCCGCGATGGAGCAGCCCACGCTGGACTCGTTGCGCGCGCTGTTCGCCGAGGACGCCATCCACATCTCGGACGGCGGCGGCGTGGTCGCCGCCACCCTGCATCCGCTGCACGGCTCTGAGCGGCTGGCGCGGCTGTACCTGCAGATCGCCCACAACACCCGTCTGCAGCCGCTGCGCTACAGCCTGCTCACGCTCAACGGGGCGCCGGCCCTGCTGGCCTGGTCCGGCAGCACGCTGACCACCGCGATCTGGATCGAAGGCGACGGCGACCGCATCTCCGCCATCCACGCGCTGCGCCATCCGGGGAAGCTGGCGCGGCTGGCGGCGACGGTAACGAATCCGCAGGCCGGTGCGTCCTTGCACTGAACGGCCCATTCCGGTCGTCATCCGCCCACCGACACAGGAGTTATCCCATGACCCGCATTTCCGTCCAGCGCCACTACGCCGTCATGCAGCCGCTGATCAAGCTTGGCGAGGAGATCCGCCAACGCGGCCATCTCGACGCGAAACTGGCCGACCTGGTGCTGATGCGCTGCTCGCAGATCAACGGCTGCGCCTTCTGCCTCGACATGCACAGCAAGGACGCCCGCGCCGCCGGCGAAACCGAGCAGCGCCTGCACCTGCTGCCCGCCTGGCGCGAGACCAAGCTGTACAGCGAGGCCGAACAGGCCGCCCTGGCCTTCGCGGAGGAACTCACCGAGCTGCCCTCCCACGAGTCGGTGCCCGATGCGCTCTACGAGCGGGTGCGCCAGCACTTCGACGACGCGGGGGTGATCGACCTGGTGCTGCTGATCGGCCTGATCAACACCTGGAACCGGCTCAACATCGCCGTGCGCACCGAGGGCGGACACTACAAACCCGCCGCGCACTGAACACGCGGACGACGCCCACGACAAGACGGCAGGATTACCGTCCTGCACTCCAGCATGGCGCCGCAGGGTGGCACAGGGATGTGCCCCATGAAAAAGCCGCGGTTTCCCGCGGCTTTCGCATCATGCCTAGCCGATCAGGCCGCGACGCGCCTGGCGATCGCCGCACCGAAGCTCTCGGTGGAGCCCTTGCCGCCGAGGTCCGGCGTCACGCTGTCGCGGTCGTTCGCCATGGTGTCGCGGATCGCGGCGCGCAGCTTGTCGCCCTTGGCCACCATGCCGAGGTGGTCGAGCATGTCCGCCGCGGCCAGCAGCAGTGCGCAGGGGTTGGCGATGCCCTTGCCGGCGATGTCCGGCGCCGAGCCGTGCACGGCCTCGAAGATCGCCGCGCCCTCGCCTATGTTGTCGCCCGGCGCCAGGCCCAAGCCGCCGACCAGGCCCGCGCACAGGTCGGAGAGGATGTCGCCGAACAGGTTGGTGGTGACGATCACGTCGAACTGCTCGGGGCGCATCACCAGCTGCATGCAGGTGTTGTCCACGATCATCTCGTTGAACTCGATCTGCGGGTATTCCTTGGCAACTTCGCGCGCCACGTTCAAGAACAGGCCCGAAGCGGTCTTGATGATGTTGGCCTTGTGCACCGCCGTGACCTTCTTGCGGCCCTTCTTCACCGCCAGCTCGAAGGCGTAGCGCACGATGCGCTCGCTGCCCTTGCGGGTGTTGCGGATCATCGAGGTCGCCACTTCGCCGTCCTCCGACAGCGTCTGGCCCTCGGCCAGGTAGGCGCCCTCGGTGTTCTCTCGCACGGTGATGATGTCGATGTTGTCGAAGCGCGCCTTGGTGCCCGGGAAGCTGATCGCCGGACGCACGTTGGCGTACAGGTCGAAGTGGCGGCGCAGGGTGACGTTGATCGAGGTGAAGCCGCCGCCGATCGGGGTGGTCAACGGGCCCTTCAGCGCCACCTTGTGCTCGGCGATCTTGTCCAGCGTGGCCTTGGGCAGCAGGTCGCCATGCTTCTCCAGCGCGACCATGCCGGCGTCCGCGAAATCGTAGGTAAGGCCGCAATCCAGCGCGTCGAGCACGCGCAGCGTGGCGGTCATGATCTCCGGGCCGATGCCGTCGCCCGGGATCACCGCGATGGTCTTGCTCATGGGGGAAACTCCGTGGGGGAAGAATGCCGTCGACAACCGCCGCAGCAAGGGCGTACGGGAGCCTGTATCGCCGCAATTATCGCCGATCCATACGGCAGCGAACAGCCAAGAAGCGGCGCAGGCGGTTGAAAATCCTCGCACGCAGCATCGCGGAAAATGGCATGGCGCCCCCGTTCCCGACGGGACGAGGCGCGCCGGGTCAGCCGTGGTCGGCGCAGGCGGCGTCGGCCGTGGCCTCGCCCTCTTCCAGCTTGTCGAGGAAATCGACGGCGCGGCGCAGGTGCGGAATCACGATGGATCCGCCCACGACCAGGCCCACGCTGAACGTCTCGAAGAACTCTTCACGCGTGACGCCGGCGTCCTTGCACTGCGCCACGTGATAGCTGATGCAGTCGTCGCAGCGCAGCACCATCGAGGCGACCAGGCCCAGCAGCTCCTTGGTCTTCACGTCCAGCGCACCGGGCTTGTAGGTCTGCGTGTCCAGCGCGAAGAAGCGCCGCACCACCTGGTTGTCCTCGGCCAGGATGCGTTCGTTCATGCGCTGGCGGAACGCGGTGAACTCGGCCACGCGGTCCTTTTCGCCGCCCTGCCCGGCACTCATGCCGCAGTTCCCAGCAGTTCCGCCAGCTTGCCGCTGCGGTCCGCCGCCACCAGGTCGTCGTAGCCACCGACGTGCTGGTCGTTGATGAAGATCTGCGGCACGGTGCGCCGGCCACCGCTGCGCGCCAGCATGGCATCGCGCTGCGCCGGATCGGTATCGACCCGCACTTCACTCCATTCCAGCCCCTTGGACTTGAGCAGGTTCTTGGCCGCCACGCAGTACGGGCATACCGCGGTGGAATAGACTTCGATCTTGGACATCACGAAACTCCGATTGCCTGCGCACCATGTAGGGGCAAAAAAACCTGGAACAAGCCTCCGAATCCGCGGTCAATCCACACACATCGGAATGTGGCCATGACGGCCCTCCGCCCGACTCCGACAATCCAGGGACGGCCGCAAGACACCCACCCATGATACCCGCCCGCATGGCACCACGACGCCCCGCCACACGCCTGCTCACGGCCCTGATCCTCGCCGGCCTCGCCTTCGCCGCCGGGGCGCAGGACAGCTCGCGCCTGCCCGACCTCGGCAGCTCGGCCAATGCGCTGATCTCGCCGCAGGAGGCGCAGGACTACGGTGCCTCGATGCTGCGCCAGATGCGTGCGCTGGGCATGGTGGTGGACGACCCGCTGCTCGAGGACTACATCAACGACCTCGGCTTCCGGCTGGTCGCTGCCTGCGCCAAGCCGCGCGACCACTTCCAGTTCTTCGTGGTCAAGGACAACGAGGTCAACGCCTTCGCCATGCCTGGCGGCTACATTGCGGTGAATTCCGGCCTGATCACCATCACCCGCAGCGAAAGCGAACTGGCCGGCGTGATCGCGCACGAAATCGGGCATATCACGCAAAACCACCTGCAGCGCGCGTTCGAGGATTCGAAGAAGGATGCACCGCTGATGGCGCTCGTGCTGCTGGGCGCCATCGCCGCCAGCACGGCCGGTCGCAGCGGCGGCGACGCGCCGATCGCCGTGCTGGC
>JAJZGE010000176.1 GCA_021798675.1 Pseudomonadota bacterium
GCCGACCGCGATCGGCTTCCTGCTTGGCGCCGTGCTGTCCGGCGCGACCGGCTACATCGGCATGAACGTATCGGTGCGTGCGAACGTGCGCACCGCCGAAGCGGCGCGGCGCGGCCTCAGCCCGGCAATGGACGTGGCGTTCCGCGGCGGCGCGATCACCGGCATGCTGGTGGTCGGGCTGGCGCTGCTCGGTGTGGCCGGCTACTGGTTGGTACTCAATCATCTGGGAATCACTGGTGAGCCGGCGCTGCACGCGCTGGTGGGGCTGGCGTTCGGCAGCTCGCTGATCTCGATCTTCGCGCGGCTGGGCGGCGGCATCTTCACCAAGGGTGCCGACGTCGGCGCGGATCTGGTCGGCAAGGTCGAGGCCGGCATCCCCGAGGATGACCCGCGCAACCCGGCGGTGATCGCCGACAACGTGGGCGACAACGTCGGCGACTGTGCGGGCATGGCCGCCGACCTGTTCGAGACCTACGCGGTGACCGTGATCGCCACCATGCTGCTGGGCGGCCTGATGTTTGTCGGCAATGCGCACGCGCTGCTGTACCCGCTGCTGCTGGGCGGGGTGTCGATCATCGCCTCGATCATCGGCACGCTGTTCGTCAAGGTGAAGGAGGGCGGCTCGATCATGGGCGCGCTGTACAAGGGCGTGATCGCCTCGGCCGTGCTGTCGGCGGTCGCGTTCTGGTTCGTCACCAACGCGTTGCTGCCGGACGGCCTGACCACGGCGGCCGGCGTGCAGATCACCTCGCAGCAGATCTTCCACTGCTCGCTGATCGGGCTGGTGCTGACCGGCGCGATCGTGTGGATCACCGAGTACTACACCGGCACCCAGTACAAGCCGGTGCAACACATCGCCGCCGCTTCCACCACCGGTCACGGCACCAACATCATCGCCGGCCTGGGCGTGTCGATGAAATCGACCGCGCTGCCGGTGATCGTGGTGTGCGCCGCGATCTGGAGCGCGTTTGCGCTGGGGGGCCTGTACGGCATCGCCATCGCCGCCACCGCGATGCTGTCGATGGCCGGCATGATCGTGGCGCTGGATGCCTACGGCCCGATCACTGACAACGCCGGCGGCATCGCCGAGATGGCCGACCTGCCGCCGGAAGTGCGCGGCGTCACCGACCCGCTGGACGCGGTCGGCAACACTACCAAGGCAGTGACCAAGGGCTACGCGATCGGCTCGGCCGCGCTCGCCTCGCTGGTGCTGTTTGCGGACTACACGCACAACCTCGATGTCGAGCTGGCGGCCAAGGCAGCCAAGGCCGGCACGCTGTACAAGAGCATCACCTTCGACCTGTCCGACCACATGGTGATCATCGGCCTGCTGATCGGCGGGCTGATCCCCTACCTGTTCGGCGCGATGGCGATGGAGGCGGTCGGCCGTGCTGCCGGCGCGGTGGTCGAGGAGGTGCGGCGGCAGTTCCGCGAGATCCCGGGAATCATGCTGGGCACCGCCAAGCCGGAGTATTCGCGTGCGGTCGACATGCTGACCAAATCGGCGATCCGCGAGATGATCGTGCCGTCGCTGCTGCCGGTCGCCGTGCCGATCGTGGTCGGCCTGCTGCTGGGGCCGAAGGCATTGGGCGGCGTGCTGATCGGCACCATCGTCACCGGCCTGTTCGTGGCCATCTCGATGACCACCGGCGGCGGCGCGTGGGACAACGCCAAGAAGTACATCGAGGACGGCCACCACGGCGGCAAGGGCTCCGAGGCGCACAAGGCGGCGGTCACCGGCGACACCGTGGGCGATCCGTACAAGGACACCGCCGGCCCGGCGATCAACCCGCTGATCAAGATCATCAACATCGTGGCCTTGTTGCTGATTCCTCTGATTCCTCTGATTCCTCTGCTCTGAGCCCGAACGATACGGTCGCCTCGAACTCGCGTCAGGCGAACCCGCCCGGCACCGACTCCCCCCTCTCCCTTCGGGAGAGGGCTAAGGGGTGAGGGTTCAGGACTTGCGAGATGTTGACAAAGACCCGCTTCGGCGGGTCTTTGTCTTTTGCACCCTGACTTTGGTCACGGGCGGTGACGCGCCGCCTGCCGCTACGCTGGAGCGTCGGCGAGCGCTGCGCCCGCCGCATCCATACGCACCGGGGAACCTGCGATGAAATCAGTCTGGCTGCTGCTGGCGCTCGGCGTCACACTGGCGGGCATGCACGATGCCCATGCCAACCCGCCCCAACCCGCCGCGCCGCCTGCGGCCAGCCAGGCCACTGACGATCCCTACCTGTGGCTGGAGGATATCCACGGCGCCCGCTCGATGGACTGGGTCAAGACGCAGAACGCCAGGACCACGCGCCAGTTCATCGACAACGCCGAGTTCGTGCAGACCCGCGATCGCATCCTTGAAGTGCTCGACTCCGACGCGCGGATTCCCGGCGTCAACCGGATGGGCGACTGGCTGTACAACTTCTGGCGCGACAAGGCGCATCCGCGCGGCATCTGGCGGCGCACCACGCTGGCCGAGTACCGCAAGACCGATCCGAAGTGGGAACTGCTGCTCGACCTCGATGCGCTGAACCAGGCCGAGGACAAGCGCTGGGTGTTCAAGGGCGTGCAGTGCCTGAGGCCGCAGTACCAGCGCTGCCTGATCTCGCTGTCGCCGGACGGCGGCGACGCGGTGACCGTGCGCGAGTTCGACATCCCCAGCAAGGCCTTCGTCAAGGGCGGCTTCGAGCTGCCGGTGGCCAAGACCGAGGCCGGCTGGATCGATGAAAACACGCTGTATGTCGGCACCGATTTCGGCCCCGGCAGCATGACCGAGTCGAGCTATCCGCGCATCGTGAAGGAGTGGCAGCGCGGCACGCCGCTGTCAGCCGCCAGCACCGTGTACGCGGGCAAGCCGACCGATCTGGCGGTCAGCGCCTTCCACGACCCCACGCCCGGCTTCGCGCGCGACTTCGTCACGGTCGCCAAGGATTTCTTCCACAGCGAGCTGTACCAGCGCACGGGCGACAAGCTCATCCGCATCGACGTGCCGTCCGACGCCAGCGCCGACGCCCATCGCCAGTGGCTGCTGGTGCAGACGCGCTCGGCGTGGACGGTCGGTGGCACCACCTACCCGTCCGGTGCGCTGCTGGCGACGAAGTTCGACGATTTCATGGCCGGCAAGCGCGCCTTCAGCGTGCTGTTCCGGCCGGACGCGCATACCTCGCTCGCCTCGTACAACTGGACCCGGCATCACCTGCTGCTGGACGTGCTGGACGACGTCAAGAGCCGGCTGGAAGTGCTGACGCCGCCGCCAGCCGGCTCAGCCACCCGCGCGTGGCAACGCCAGGCCCTGCCCGGCGCGTCGGCGATGAGCACGATCAGCGTGGTCGACACCGACCCCGACCGCAGCGACGAGTACTGGCTCGACGTCACTGGTTTCCTCACCCCATCCGCGCTGCAGCGTGGCGTGCTGGGCAGCGTGCCGGCCGAGACACTCAAGCAGGAGCCGGTGTTTTTCGATGCCGCCAGATTCCGCGTCAGCCAGCACTTCGTGCATTCGAAGGACGGCACCCGCGTGCCGTATTTCGAGATCGCGCCGAAAGACCTGCGGCTGGACGGCGCCAACCGCACGCTGCTGTACGGCTACGGCGGCTTCGAGGTGTCGCTGCAGCCGTACTACAGCGGCAGCGTCGGCCGCGCGTGGCTGGACCGCGGCGGCGTCTACGTGGTGGCGAACATCCGCGGCGGCGGCGAATACGGCCCGGCCTGGCACCAGGCCGCGCTGAAAGCGAAGCGCCCGCGCGCCTACGAGGATTTCGCCGCGGTCGCCGAAGACCTGATCCGCCGCGGCGTGACCTCCGCGCAGCATCTGGGTGCCGAAGGCGGCAGCAACGGCGGCCTGCTGATGGGCAACATGCTGACGACCTATCCGCAGCTGTTCGGCGCGATCGCCTGCGAGGTGCCGCTGCTGGACATGAAGCGCTACACCCACCTGTCCGCCGGCGCCTCATGGATGGCCGAATACGGCAATCCGGACACGGCCGACTGGAACTTCATCAGGACCTTCTCGCCTTACCAGAAAGTGAGGCAGGGCGTGCACTATCCACCGGTGCTGTTCTATACCACCACCAGCGACGACCGCGTCGGTCCGGTGCAGGCGCGCAAGATGGCCGCGAAGATGGAAGGCATGGGCTACCGCAATGTGTGGTTCTACGAGAATCTGGAAGGCGGCCACGGCGCCGGCGCGGACAACAAGCAGGCCGCACTGATGCATGCGCTGGCCTACGATTTCCTGTGGGACCAGCTGAAGTAGGGCGCGCCCTGCCCTGATCGCGGGCGCCGGGCGCCGATGCCGGCTCCTGCAGTAAGCTTTGTGCGTTCACCCGCCGACCGTGCCGCCATGCATCCACGCACCACCATCAGCCCCGCATTGCGCGAATGGATCCTCGCCACCACGCGCGCCGGCCACGGCGTACCGGAGGTGCTGCGGCTGCTGAAGGAGAGTGGCTACGATCCGCGCCAGAGCCGCAGCATGCTGGCCGAGGTATTGAAGCTGCCGCTGGCGGCGCTCACGGCCACCACCAGCGGCGCGGTCGGCTTGCCCGGCGGCCTGCGACCGACCCACCCGCGGCCACCCGAAGTCACGGTGGCGGGGCATACATTGCAGGTTTCGCTCAGCGTGGAGGCGCCGCCGCTGCGCGTGCTGGAAGGCCTGCTGTCCGAACATGAGTGCGCCGAGCTGATCGAACTGGCCCGACCGCGGCTGCAGCGCGCCCGCACCGTCGACAGCGAAGGCCGGCATCAGGTGGATCAGCGACGCACCAGCGAAGGCATGTTCTTCGCCCTCGACGAGCTGCCGCTGGTGGGCCGGATCGAGCAGCGCCTCGCTGCGCTGCTGGGCATGCCGGCCAGTCACGGCGAGGGGCTGCAGATCCTGCACTACCTGCCCGGCCAGGAATACGAGCCGCACTTCGACTGGTTCGATGCGCAGCAGCCCGGCTACGCCGCGATCACCGCCGCCGGCGGCCAGCGCGTGGCCAGCGTGGTGATGTATCTCAATACCCCGGCGCAGGGCGGCGGCACCGCGTTTCCGGCGCTCGGCCTGACGGTTACGGCGCGGCGCGGTTCAGCCGTCTATTTCGCCTACGAAGGCGGCGACCGCAGCTCGCTGCATGCGGGCCTGCCGGTGCTCGCCGGCGAGAAATGGATCGCCACCAAGTGGCTGCGCGAGCGGCCTTATCGGTACCAGGCGCAGGCCTAGAACGCTGTCGTGCGGATCACTGCTGCTGCGCTGCAGCAGCGTTTTGGCGTATCCTTGCCGACTGACTTTCCATCCCTCGCCAAGGACACCCCATGGGTTTGCATCTTGTCTCCGCCGGCCGC
>JAJZGE010000177.1 GCA_021798675.1 Pseudomonadota bacterium
ATCCAGCCGGCCGTGGTGGATGATCGCGTTTTCGGTATAGCCGGAGGTGTACAGCACACGCAACCCGGGCCGCAGCGCGAGTGCCGCATCGGCCAGCTGCCGACCGTTCATGCCGTCGGGCATCATTACATCAGTGAAAAGCAGATCGATGTCCGGATTTTGCTGCAGCGCCTCGAGCGCCTGCGCGCCGGTATGCGCGGTGATCACGCGATAGCCGAGGCCGCGCAGCTGGTCCTCGGCATAGCGGCAGACCAGCTCGTCGTCCTCCACCAGCAGGATCGTCTCGCTGCCTTCGGTCGCCGGCGCATGGACCGGCCCGGCCGGTTGCGGCTGGGCGCGCTGCGCGGCGCGCGGCAGATACATCTTGACCGTCGAGCCCTGGCCCGGCTCGGAGTAGATCTTGATGTGGCCTTGGGACTGCTTGACGAAGCCATACACCATGCTCAACCCCAGTCCGGTGCCCTTGCCGGAATCCTTGGTGGTGAAGAACGGTTCGAACACGCGATCCAGGTGCTCTGCGGCAATACCGGTGCCGGTGTCGGACACCGCCACCAGCACGTACTGCCCTGGCCGCACCTCGTTGTGCTGATCGGCATACGCCTGGTCGATCCACACGTTCGCGGTCTCGATGGTGAGGCGACCGCCGCCGGGCATCGCATCGCGCGCATTCAGGCACAGGTTGAGCAGGGCGCCCTCCAGCTGCGACGGATCGACCAGCGCGTCCCACAGACCGGCTGCCTGGATCGTCTCGATCTCCACCTGCCCGCCCAGAGTGCGCCGCAGCAACACATTCATCGAGGCGATCAGCGTATTGACCCGCACTGCCGTGGGCTCCAGCGCCTGCCGACGCGCGAAGGCGAGCAGCCGATGGGTGAGATCGGCGCCGCGCACGGCCGCCGTGCGGGTCATCTCGGCCAGCTCCAGCAGGCGCGGCTGTCCGACCAGCTTTTCGACCAGGATCTCGGCATTGCCGAGCATCACTGTGAGCAGGTTGTTGAAGTCGTGCGCGACGCCGCCGGTGAGCTGGCCGATCGCCTCCATCCGCTCCGAGCGCTGCAGCCGCTGCTCCAGCAGCACCCGCTGGGTGATGTCGTTGACGATGGAAAGCATCGAGTGCGGGGCGCCGTGTGCATCGCGGATCAGCGTGCAGTGCGCCTCGACCGTGATCGCGCCGCCGTCGCGGCGGCGGCGGCCCAGGCGGCCAGTCCACTCGCCGTCGCGCAGCACCACGCCGATGATGCCGGCCAGCAGCTCGGCGTCCTGCTCGCTGTCGCCGCTGTTGGTGCGCCCGAGCATCTCCCCGGCGGTCCAGCCGTACAGCCGCTCGGCGCCCTGGTTCCAGTAACTGATGCGACCGTCCAGATCCCGCACGATGATGGCGTTGTGTGCCTTGTCCAGCAGCGATGCCTGTTGCCGGATGTGCGCATCGGCCGCCTGCCGCTCCAGCTCGGCGGACGCGCGGGCCGCGAAGATGCCCAGCGTCGAGACGATGAAGTCGGTATTGCGCAGCGGCTCGCGATACAGCACGCACAGTGAGCCGAGTGACTCGCCGCGCGTACTGTCGAAGCGCCGGCCCGCGTAGGCACGTGCATCGATGCCGGCCGCTTCGACAAATGCGGCGTACCGCGCGGGCAACTGATCGGTCACGATGCAGACCGGTTCGCGCAGGAAGCCAGCGCATGGCGTACCTTCCAGCGCATAGTCGACGTTCTCGCGCAGCTGCCCGTTCACCACCACCGCCAGCGTGCGCGCGCGCTGCGGCTCGCCGGGGAGCCAACGCAGGATGAAGGCCGCATCGGCGCCCACCGACTCGGCCATCGCCAGCGCCATCTGCTCGAACAGATCCTCGCCGCCACCGGAGGAGACCGCCGTGGCCATGCGAGCCACGGCCGCGTGCATGCGGCGCCGCTCCGACCGCGAGCGGATGAAGTCGATGCCATGCGCCAGGTTGTCGGCCAGCTCCTGCAGCAGCTTGAGCTCCTCCGCCACCAGCGGGCGCGCCACGCCGGCATAAAACGACAGCTGGCCGAACGTGCGTTCGCCATGCCGCAGCGGCAGACAGATCGCCGCACGGAAACCCTGCCGCAGCGCATACGGCGCCCACGGTGAGAACGTGGTGTCGTTTGCGATGTCCTCCACCACCATCGGCGCGCCGCTGCGGATGGTGCGACCCGCCGGCCCCTGCCCTTCGGGCTGATCTTCCGACCAGCTCAGACGGATGTGCTGCAGGTAGCCGGTGCCCGCGCCGTGATGCGCCACGGGCTGGATCGTGCGGGCCTCGTCGTCCAGCGCATAACCGACCCAGGCGCAGGGATAGCCACCGGTCTCCACGCCGATGCGGCACACGGCTTCCAGCAGCTCCTGCTCGGTCTGCGCGTGCACCAGTGCCTCATTGCACCGACTGAGCATCAGCTCGGCCCGGCTGATGCGCGCCAGCTCGCGCTCGTTCTGCAGCCGCCGGGTGACGTCGCTGGCCAGCACCAGCCGCGCCGGACGGCCATCGAACACGATATCGTCGGCGGTAATCTCCACGTCGATCAGCGAACCGTCCTTGCGCCGGTGCCGCCAGAGTTCGGCGGCGCGGAAGCCGGTCACCGGCTTGCGCGCAACTTCAAGCAGACGCTCGATCTCCTCGGCCGGGCGCAGGTCCGGCAGGCTCAGCGCCAGGAACTCCTCGCGCGAATAGCCGTAGTGCGCGATCGCCGCGTCATTCACCGCCAGCACGCGCAGCGTGGCGCACTCGTAAACCCACATCGGGTGTGGGTTGCCCTCGAACAGCAGGCGGTATTCCGCCGCGGTGACGCGCAGCTGTTCGTTTGCGCGCCGGGCCTCGGCCTCGGCCTGCTTGCGCCGCGTGATGTCGTTCATGCCACCGATCATGCGCAACGGCCTGCCGTCGCCATCGCGCATCACCAATCCGCGATCCAGCACATCGGCGTAGCTGCCGTCGGCGCGCTGAAAGCGGTATTCGTCGCTCCACTCCTGCCCATCGGTGTCGATCACCGCGTGAATGCCCTGCAGCACGCGCTCGCGATCGTCGGGGTGCACGCGGCCCGTCCACGACTCGATCCCCGGCTCGATGTCGGCCAGCACGTGCCCGAACAGGGTCTGCAGTCCTTCGCTCCACCACAGCGCACCCGTCACCAGGTTCCAGTCCCAGATTGCGTCGGTGCTGACCTTGGCGGCGACGCGAAAGCGCTGCTCGCTCTCGCGCATCGCGGTCTCGATGCTCTTGTAGGCGGTGATGTCACGCTCGACCGCCACGAAATGCGCAAGGCGACCATCCGCACCGATGATCGGCGTGATGTCCAGCTCCAGCCAGAACGGACCGCCGTGGCGGTCGTAGTTGATCAGCTCGGCGCGTACCGGCTGGCCGGCGCTCATGGCGACGCGGATGCGGTCGAGTTCGGCGCGCGAGGTCAGCGGCCCCTGCAGCATGCGCGGCGTGCGGCCGATCACTTCCTCGCGGCGGTAGCCGGTGCGTCGCAGGAAGGCGTCGTTGACAAACACGATGCGTGGGCCCGGTTCGTCGAGCGGGGCAGCCTCGGTGATCACCACAAGGTCGTTGAGGCGCTCCACGCAGGAATCCAGCAGCCTCAGCTGCCCCTCCGCGCGATGGCGCTCGATCGCGATACCGATGATGTGCGCACACGCCTCGGACAGTTCGATCTCCCCGGCGACCGGTGAGTGCGGCGCGCTTCGGTAGTTGGCGAACGTGCCCACCACTTGCTGCGCACCGGAAAGGATCGGTACCGACCAGCAGGCACGCAGGCCGTTGCGCAACGCCAGCTCGCGCCAGCTGTCCCACAGCGGGTCGGTGGCGATGTCGGCCACGATCACCGCGCGCCGCTCGAACGCCGCCGTGCCGCAGGAGCCCCGGCCGGGACCGATCTCGGCCCCCTCGAAGGCATCAATCAGCTCTTGCGGAAGCTGCGTCGAGGCGGAGTGATGCAACCGCCGGCCATCCGGATCGAGCAGCATCACGGTGCAGATCGATTGCGGAAACTGGCTCTCGACCAGATCCACCACGGCGCGCAGCACTTCGGCCAGGGGAGCGCCCTGGGCCATCCGTTCGAGCAGCTTCACGCGCTGGTTTTTCAGCGACTGCAGCCGCTGCCGTTCGGTGATGTCGTACATGCTCGCCAGCAGCGCGGGCTGGCCTTGCCATACCACCTCGGTGGTGCAGACCTCCAGGCTGAGCGGAGCGCCGCGCTCCTCGCCGAGCTGCAGCTCGGCGACCTCACCCGGCACCAGCGCGCAAGGGAACGTCGAGCCCACCAGCGCGTCCGCGCTGCGCCCCAGCCAGTGCGCCGCCACCGGGTTGGCATACAGGATGCGCCCCTGCGGGTGCAGCACCAGCAGACCGCTTGTGCTGCCGTGGACCACCGCGTGCCATGAGCCGGGGGCACCGGCCGCGAGCCGATCGAGCTGTCGTCGTCGCAGAACGCTCTTCAGTCGCGCAAGCACACCAACCCCCTCCATATGCGGTGTCATTCATGCGTCAGCCTCGTGGCGGACCGCCCGCACGGGGGTGGCCTGATTCAGCGAAGGTGGGCTGCATGAAGCCTGACCATGCAGCCCAACCATACACCGCGGCCGGGGTTGGCGACCATCATCAGCAGGCGCAGCGGACGGCCGACGGACAGCCGGTCAGGAGGTCAAGCTGGCGACGCCGCAAATTTTTTCGAGCAGGCGCGACTGCACGTTGCAGACGCCCGCGCCGGGGGCCTGCGTCGGGACCAGCGCCAGATACTGGCCGTCGGGCTGCATCAGCAGCGCGCTGGCTGTGTCGTCGAGGTAGAGCTGCAGCACTTCGCGCACCCGCTGCTGCAATTTCTTGCCGTCGATCGGGAAGGCGGTCTCCACGCGCCGGTCCAGGTTGCGTTCCATCAGGTCGGCGCTGGACAGATACAGCTTCGGCTCGCCATCGTTGGCGAACCAGTAGACGCGGCTGTGCTCCAGGAAGCGCCCGATCACCGAGCGCACGCGGATATTCTGCGACACGCCCTCCACGCCCGGGCGCAGGCAGCACACGCCGCGCACGATCAGATCGACCTGCACCCCGGCGATACTCGCCTTGTACAGCGCGCGGATCAGCTTCGGCTCGGTCAGCGCGTTGACCTTCAGGATGATCTGCGCTGGCCGGCCGGCGGCGGCATGCGCGGTCTCGCTGCCGATCATCTCCAGCAGCGCCTTCTTCAGCGTGAATGGCGCATGCAGCAGCTTCTTCATGCGCAGCACCTTGCCCATGCCGGTGAGCTGGCTGAACAGCCGGTGCACGTCGTCGCACAGCGCCTGGTCGGAAGTGAGCAGG
>JAJZGE010000178.1 GCA_021798675.1 Pseudomonadota bacterium
TGCTGCCGGACGCCGCCGAGTTCCCGCCATGCCGCCTCACCGAGGATTTCGACAGCGCGATCGCGGGCGCCGACGTGGTCATCATGTTGCGGCTGCAAAAGGAACGCATGGCATCCACCGACCTGCTGGACGAGGCTGCCTACTTCCGCCATTACGGCCTCGATACGCGCCGCCTCGGCCTTGCCGCCAAGGGCTGCCTGGTGATGCACCCCGGCCCGCTCAACCGCGGCATCGAGATCGCCGACGAGGTGGCCGACGGCGCGCAGTCGCGGATCCTCGAGCAGGTGGCCAACGGCGTGTTCGTACGCATGGCCGTGCTGGGCGAGCTGCTGGCACGCTGAACGCTGCAATCGCCGCCGGAGCATCGCGGGGAGGCCCGGGCGGCGTGTCGAAAACGGCGGCGCCCGTTCGTTGCCATGGCAGAACAGCCGCCGTCGCGGCCTGGCCATCGTCAAGGAATCCCGCATGAACCTGCAGCTCTACATGCATCCGCTGTCCTCGTTCTGCCACAAGGTGCTGATCGCCTTGTACGAGAACGGCACGCCGTTCGAGCCGCGCCTCGTGAAGCTGGACGAAGAAGCCTCACGCGAGGCCTTCCGCAAGGTGTGGCCGATCCTGCGCTTCCCGGTGCTGCGCGACGAACTGCGCGGCCGCACCGTGCCGGAGTCCAGCGTCATCATCGAGTACCTGGAGCTGCACTACCCGGGGCGCACGGCCCTGCTGCCGCTCGGCCCGCAAGCGGCGCTGGACGTGCGCGAGCGCGACCGCTTCTTCGACCTGTACCTGCACGTGCCCACGCAGAAGATCATCACTGACCGCCTGCGTCCCGACGACGGCCACGACGCCATCGGCGTGGAGCAGGCGCGCGCGCAACTGCGCACGGCCTACGCCCTGCTCGACGAGGCCATGCGCGAACGCGCCTGGGCGGCGGGCGACACGTTCAGCATGGCCGATTGCGCGGCGGCACCGCCGCTGTTCTATTCCGCCTGGGCCGAGCCGGTGGACGACTTCCCGCGCGTGGCCGCCTACCGCCAGCGCTTGATGGAACGACCTTCGTTCGCCCGCGCGCTGCGCGAGGCGGAGCCGTACCTGCACTTCGTGCCGAAGGCCTAGCTCAGCCCAGCGCCAGCACGTCGCCCAGCAGTGCCTGCGCGGTGACCTCGGGCCCCGCGCCCGGCCCCTGGATCACCAGTGGCTGCGTGTGATACCGGGTGGTGGTGAGCGCAAACTGGTTGTCGGTGCCGTAAAGGCGGGCGGCGGGATGCTCGGCAGGCACCTCGACCAGGCCGACGCGGGCGTGGCCGCGCTGGTTGAGGCGCGCAAGGAAGCGCAGCACGTTGCCACGCCCGCGCGCTGCGGTGTGGAGTGCGGCGAGCGGCTCGTCGAGCTCTTCGAGCCTGGCGAGGAACTGCTCGGTGTCGAGCGCGCGCAGCGGCCCGGGCACCAGGCTTTCCACCTGCACCTCGTCCCAGCCCAGCGCAAAGCCGGCGTTGCGGGCAAGGATCAGCAGCTTGCGCGCCACGTCCTCGCCGGAAAGATCGGCACGCGGATCGGGTTCGGTGTAGCCGCGCTCGCACGCCTCGCGCAGCAGTGCGGAGAACGGACGGCTGCCGTCGTAGTTGTTGAAGAGATAGGAAAGCGAACCGGAGAACACGCCCTCCAGCGTGAGCAGCGCATCGCCACACTGGCGCAGCCGGCGCAGCGTGGAGAGCACCGGCAGGCCGGCACCCACGGTGGCGGAATCGCCGTAGCGCGCGCCGTGGGCCAATGCGGCCTGCAGCACGCGCCATCCCTGCAGCTCGCCGCCGCCCAGCGACTTGTTGGCGGTGACCATGTGGTAGCCGCGGTCCAGCCATTCCGCGTGGCGCTCGGCCAGCGCGGCGCTGGCGGTGGCGTCCACGATCACCTTGGCCGCGGCATCGCTGGCATCGAGCGCGGCGAGCAGGACCGCGTCATCGCGTTGCGCGCCGGTGCTTTTGAGCTGCTCGCGCAGGTTGCGCTCGGCGAGCTTCGCAGGCTCGGTCTGCTGGCGGCGCGAGTTGGCCGCACCCACCAGCCGCAACGCGGCGGCCGCCGGGGTGTTCAGCAGCTTGAGGAAGGCGCCGCCCACCACGCCGGTACCGAGCAGCACCACGGCGATGGCGGGCGTCGCCTCGTGTTTCGCCACCGGTACGGCGTCGGCCAGCACCGCGTTCATGCGCCCACCGCGCGTTTCGACTTGCCCGCGGCCACCGCGCGCGCCAGCGCGGCATCGAAGTCGCGCAGCAGGTCGTCGCCGTCCTCGATACCCACCGACACGCGCAACAGGGTGTCGGCAATGCCGGCCTTGCGGCGCGCCTCGGGCGCCATGGCGGCGTGCGTCATCGTGGCGGGATGCGCGACCAAGCTCTCCACGCCGCCCAGCGACTCGGCCAGCGAGAAATATTCCAGGCCCTCGACGAAGGCGGCGATCTGCGCCTCGTCGCCTTCCAGCTCGAAACTGAGCATGGCCCCGAAACCTTGCTGCTGGCGCGCGGCCAGCGCGTGGTACGGATTGGACGCGAGGCCGGGGTAGTACACCTTGCGCACGGCAGCATGACCGTCCAGGTGCGCGGCAATGCGCTCGGCGTTCTCCTGGTGCTGGCGCAGGCGCACGCCGAGCGTGCGCAGGCCGCGCAGGGTGAGGTAGCTGTCGAACGGCGCGCCGGTGAGTCCGTTGCAGTTGCCCCACCACTTGAGCTGCTCGGCCAGCTCCGGCGTGCGTGCCACCACCGCGCCACCGACCACGTCGCTGTGGCCGTTGATGTACTTGGTGGTGGAGTGCACCACCACGTCGGCGCCCAGCGCCAGCGGCTGCTGCAGGGCGGGCGAGAGGAAGGTGTTGTCCACCACCACCAGCGCACCCGTGGCATGCGCGGCCTGCGCCACGTGGCGGATGTCGGTGATGCGCAGCAGCGGGTTGGACGGCGTCTCCACCCACACCAGTGCCGGCTTGGCGGCGAGGCCGGCGGCCAGCGCGGCCGGATCGGTGAGATCGGCGAACTGCACCGCGAAACGACCCTTCTTCGCCCAGGCATCGAGGATGCGCCAGGTACCGCCGTAGCAGTCGTGCGCCGCCAGCACCGTGGCGCCGGCCGGCACCAGCTCCAACGCCAGCGCCACCGCGGCCATGCCGCTGGCGGTGACTACCGCGCCGGCACCCTGCTCCAGCTCGGCCAGCGCGTTCGCCAGCAAGTCGCGCGTGGGGTTGCCGCTGCGCGAATAGTCGTAGGGTCGCTTCCTGCCGAAGCCCTCGAAGCTGTAGTTGGTCGAGAGGTGCAGCGGCGGCACCACCGCGCCGTGCTGGGTGTCGCTCTCGATGCCGGCGCGCACCGCGCGGGTCCAGGGGGCCGTGTTGTCGCTCATGGGTGTACTCCCGAAAATGCCGATGTCTGTTCTTGTCGTGGCTCAGCGCAGCGCTTCGCGCAGCAGCGGCGCGAGTTGCTCCGCTTCCTTGAGGAAGGCGTCGTGGCCATAGGGCGACTCGACCACTTCCAGCGTGGCCGGGCCGCGCAGGCGGCGCTGCAGTTCGCACAGGTCGGCCAGCGGCACCAGGCGGTCCGACGGGAAACCGATCAGGGTGGTCGGCAGCGGTACCTGCTCGGGCGCCACGTCGTGCAGGTCGATGGATTCGGACAGCGCGAGGAAGCGCTCGGCATCGAAGCGCTCCACGAAACGGCGTCCCTGATGCTCGAGGTAATCCTCGACCGGAAAGTGGAAGCGCTCGCCACGCCACTCCGGCTCGCCGGCGAAACGGCGACCGAACTCGGCGCTGCCGCGGTAGGTGGTGATGGCGAGCTGGCGGGCCAGCGCCAAGGCCTCGTCCAGCTGGCCGCTGGACTGGCCCAGCCGCACGATGCCGCGCTGCACGCTGCGCTGCGCGGTGGACAGCGGGTGCGCACGATGCGCACCGGCCAGCAGCACCAGCCGCTCCGCGCGCTGTGCGTGCCGCGCGGCGAAAGCCAGCCCCACCATCGCACCGTAGGACGAACCCACGAAGGCATGCGCCTTGACGATACCCAGCGCATCCAGCAGCGCGGCCAGCGCGTCGGCCTGGTCCTCGCTGGAGATGGTGGCGGTGCCGAGCTCCGCGGGCGTGAGCCAGTCGATCGCCAGCACGCGGAAACGGGTGAGGTCGATCGCCGCTTCCTCGGCCACCAGCGCCTGCCACCAGCCCGCCTCGGCGCCCGCCGGCGCAGTGACGTCGCGGCTGGCGGAGATGCCGCCCTGCACGATCACGGTGGGCGCGTCCGGCGCGCCGCACCACAGGTAGCGCACGTCGACTTCCCGCGAACCCTTGCCGTACTTCGGACTGAACGCCAGCCGCCGTGTGCTGCGCTGCGCGCCGAGCGCGCGCGGCGCCACGGACCGGCCGACCACTTCGGCGGCACAGGGTTGACAGGTTTCGGGCAGCGGCTGGCTCATGCGTCTCTCCGTTCGGCATCGTCCTGCGGATGCCGGAGAGGAGCCCCGCGCGGATGCGACACGACGCCGCTGCGCAAGCTGCCCATCTGCCGGTGCGCTTTCGCGCCGCCGCAGGAGTTGGCACCGTCGCGGAACATTCCGCAGGTTGCCCCGGCTTCAAAGGGCCTGTCCCTCAGCCGGTCTCGATGAGTGTGGAGGATTCTGCTGCCATGCATGCACGGGTGTCAATAGACGTCTAAACGTCTGGACGTTTATATGCCCATTAGAAATGTCTACCATAGTTGGACGACGCCAACGCTGCGACCGACCGAACGACCACCAAGCGCTGGATGCGCCGATCCGTCGCCGCCCCTGCACCCATAGCGACCCTCTGCGGCATGCCATGCCGGCCTTGCCCTTGCTTCCATGGCGCCGCCCGCATTCCGCCACCGGCCAGCCAGTGCCGCTTCATGCGCGAACTGCTAGCTTTGCCCGGATGAACCACGCCACCCTCCCCGACCTTGGCGCCGCCCTTCAGCACGAAGGTTTCGCCTTCGTCGCTGCCGATGCCATGCGCGACCTGCTGGGCGCGGATTCGCTGGCCGACTGGCCGGTATTCGCCGCAAGCTGGAACACGCTGGGCGACGACCGCTACCTCGCCGCCCGCGGCCGCCACCGCCGGCGCCGGCATGCGGTATTCACTGCCGATGCCGATGGCGCGATCCGCCGCGAACCGCACCAGCCGCATTACCAGAGCCTGGCCTACAACGCCCTGCAGGGCGGCATCGAGCGCTGGTTCGAGCCGCTGGACCCGGCCATCGCGGACGGCGCCAGCCTGCGGCGCATCCTTGCCTTCTGCCGCGACGGCTTCGGCGCCCTGGCGCCGAAGAC
>JAJZGE010000179.1 GCA_021798675.1 Pseudomonadota bacterium
CGCAGCTTTTCATGCAGCGGCCGGCCGCGCTGGTGGAGATTTTCATGGCCCGGCTGGATCAGCCGGGCGTGCTCGGCTTCAGCGCCGACAGCATGCGGCGCATCCATCAGGCGACCGCCGCGCACGCGCAGGCGCTGGCGGAGGACGGCGACGTGCTGGCGGCCTTCCTGCAGCTGCTGCGCCGGGGTGCGCCAGCGGTGGAGGCGCTGTGGCGGATGAACCGGCACGGCCTGCTGGCGGCGATCCTGCCGGCGTTCGGCCAGGTGTTCGGCCGCATGCAGTACGACCTGTTTCACGTCTATACCGTCGACGAACACACGCTGCGCGTGCTGCGCAACGTGGCGCGCTTTGCCGAGCCGTCGGCGCACGGTGAATTTCCGCTCGGCTGCGAGATCTGGGCGAGTCTGCCCAAGCCCGAGCTGCTGCTGCTGGCGGCGCTGTTCCACGATATCGCCAAGGGCCGTGGCGGCGATCACTCGGTGCTCGGTGCGGAGGATGCGCTCGCCTTCTGCCGCCGGCTGGGCCTGCCCCCTGGCGACGTCGAGAGGGTGGCCTGGCTGGTGCGTGAGCATCTGCTGATGAGCACGACCGCGCAGCGCCAGGACATCACCGATCCGGAGGTGGTGCAGCGGTTCGCGCAGCGGGTGGATAACCGCGAACGGCTCGGCCAGCTGTACCTGCTGACCATCGCCGACATCATCGGCACCAGTCCGCGGCTGTGGAATGCATGGAAGGATCGACTGCTGTCCGACCTGTATACCGCTACCCGCTACGCGCTGCGCGGTGACGTGGAGCTGCCGCAAGACGCCGAGGCCCGCGTGCGCGAATGCCGCGAGCATGCGCTGGCCCTGCTGATGAACGACGGCTTCGCCGAGGCTGACGTCGAGCGCGTCTGGCTCGACTTTCCGCAGCTCAGCTTCCTGCGTCATCGGCCGGCGCAGGTGGCGTGGCAGACGGCGGCGATCCTGCGCGCGCAGGGCGCGCTGCCGCTGGTGGCGGTGCAGCCGCTGTCGGTGCGCGGCAGCACCGAGCTGTTCGTCTGCACGCCTGATCGCGACGGCTTGTTCGCCACCGTCACCGCGGTGCTCGACCGGCTGCACTTTTCGGTGATGGAGTCGCGCATCCTCAGCTCGCCTGCCGGCCTGGCGCTGGACACCTTCCTGCTGCTGGAGGCGGACAGCCAGCAGCCGGCCAGTGCCGCGCGGGCCGACGAGCTGCAGCAGCGCCTGCAGCGCGCGCTGAGCCAGTCAACCGGGGTGCAACCGGGCAAGCGCGGCATGTCGCGCCACCAGAAGCATTTCCAGATGACACCGCGGATCAGCTTCCACGCCGCCGGCGAGCGCACCCAGCTGGCGCTGGTTGGCACCGACCGGCCCGGTCTGCTGGCCGCGGTGGCGCAGGTCATGCTGCAGACCGAAGTGCGCGTGCACGACGCGCGCATCGCTACCTTCGGCGAACGCGCCGAGGACTTTTTTCAGCTGACCGATCGCCACAATCATCCGCTGGATGCCGCGCATCAGCAGCGTCTGCTGCATGCGTTGCTGGCGCGGCTCGGGCCGGCGCGGGACTGATCCGGGGCGTCGGCTATGATGCCGGCTGCTGCATGTGGCAGCGACCACCGGCCGGTTTCCATGACCTATCTGCTGATCAAGACCCTGCACCTGCTGTTCGTGATTGCCTGGATGGCAACGGTGTTCTATCTGCCGCGGATTCTGGTGAACCTGGCCGAGAGCGCCGGTGAGCCGGCGGTGCAGGCACGGCTGCAGTTGATGGGGCGCCGGCTGTACATGTTCGGCCACAACATGTTCGGGCTGGCCTTCATCTTCGGCGTGCTGCTGTGGCAGGGCTGGCGGGTGTTGCCGCAGGCGCTGCCAAACGTGGTGGGTTCGCAGCACTGGATCGATGCCAAGCTCACCCTGGTCGCCGTGCTGCTGGCGTATTTCATCGTCTGCGGGCGCATGCTCAAGCGGGCCGCGGCAGGCGCTGCACTGCCGTCATCGCGGGCACTGCGCTGGTTCAACGAACTGCCGGTGCTGCTGCTGCTGGGGGTGATTTTCCTGGTGCTGGCCAAGCCGTTCTGAGCGCGTCGCCTCAGGCGATGCCGTGATATCCGCGATACCACGCCACGAAGCGCGCCACACCCTCCTCGATCGAGGTGCCGGGCGCGTAACCGACATCACGGCGCAGCGCAGAGACATCGGCCCAGGTATCGGGCACGTCGCCGGGCTGCATCGGCAGCAGGCGTTTCTCGACCGTGCGGCCCAGCTGCTGCTCCAGCAGCTCGATGAAACGCAGCAGCTGCACCGGCTGGTCGTTGCCAAGGTTGTAGACGCGATACGGTGCGCTTGAGGTGCCGGGGTTGGGCTGGCAGGCGTCGCAGGCGGGATCGGGCTCGGCCGGATGGTCCAGCGTGCGGATCACGCCCTCGACGATGTCGTCGATATAGGTGAAGTCGCGGCTGTGCCGGCCGTGGTTGAACACGTCGATCGGTTCGCCGCGGGAGATGCGCTCGGCAAACAGCATCGGCGACATGTCCGGGCGCCCCCACGGCCCGTAGACGGTGAAGAAGCGCAGGCCGGTGGTCGGCAGACGGTACAGATGGCTGTAGGTATGCGCCATCAGCTCATTGGCCTTCTTGCTCGCCGCGTACAGGCTCACCGGATGGTCGACCGCATCCTCCACCGCGAACGGCAGCTTGCGGTTGGCGCCATACACCGAGCTGGACGAGGCGTAGACCAGATGGTCGATGCCGCCGTGGCGGCAGGCCTCGAGGATATTGACGAAGCCGACCAGGTTGCTCTGCACGTAGGCGCGCGGATTCTCGATGGAATAGCGCACGCCGGCCTGGGCCGCCAGATGCACCACGCGCTGCGGCCGGAAGCTGGCAAACGCGGCATCCACCGCGGCGCTGTCGGCGAGCTCGGCGCGCTGATGCGTGTAAGCGGGATGCGGCGCGAACTGCGCCAGCCTGGCTTCCTTCAGGGCGGGGTCGTAGTAGTCGTTGTGGTTGTCGAAGCCGTGGACGATGTCACCGCGGGCCAGCAGTCGCTGAGCCAGGGCGGCGCCGATGAAGCCGGCGGTGCCGGTGACCAGGATGCGCATGGGGTGTCCTCGAAATGGCGAGATTCATTCTATCCTCCGGCATCGCAGACTGGTCATGGCGGCGAGGATTGACAGCCGATCCGGGCTAAACTAGCGTCTCGTCTCTCATGCCATGCACGGTGGCTTGCGCTCCGCGCCGCCCGAGTGTGCGACATGCCAACCGGCCGCTCCCGCCACTGACCTCACTGCCGCTTGTGCTTCCAGATCAATAAGGGCGTCAGGCCCTTTTTTTGATTCATCGAGAACCGTTCCATGATTGAAATCACCCTACCCGACGGCAGCAAGCGGCCGTTCGATCATCCCGTCTCCGTGCAGGACGTGGCCGCCTCGATCGGCGCCGGTCTGGCCAAGGCGACGCTGGCCGGCAAGGTCGATGGCAAGCTGGTTGATGCCAGTTTCACGATCGAGCACGACGCCAGCCTGCAGATCGTCACCGACAAGAGCCCCGAGGCACTGGAGATCCTGCGCCATTCCACCGCACATCTGATGGGGCAGGCGGTGCAGCGGCTGTTTCCCGGCGCGCAGGTCACCATCGGTCCGGTGATCGACAACGGCTTCTTCTACGACTTCGCCTACGAGCGCCCGTTCACGCCGGACGATCTGCCGAAGATCGAGGCGGAGATGGAAAAGATCGTCGCCGAGCAGCTGGAGGTGACGCGCAGCGTGAAGTCGCGCGACGAGGCGGTGGCGTTCTTTCGCGGCCTGGGCGAGGAGTACAAGGCGCAGATCATCGAGTCGATCCCGGCCAGCGAACAGCTGTCGCTGTATTCGCAGGGCGAGTTCACCGACCTGTGCCGCGGCCCGCATGTGCCCAATACCGGCAAGCTGCGCGCATTCAAGCTGATGAAGGTGGCGGGCGCCTACTGGCGCGGCGATTCGAACAACGCGATGCTCACGCGCATCTACGGCACCGCCTGGCTCAACGACAAGGATCTGAAGGCCTATCTGTTCCAGCTGGAAGAGGCCGAGAAGCGCGATCATCGCAAGATCGGCAAGCAGCTGGACCTGTTCCATCAGCAGGAAGAAAGCCCCGGCATGGTGTTCTGGCACCCGAACGGCTGGGCGATCTGGCAGCAGGTCGAGCAGTACATGCGCGGCGTGTACAAGCGCAGCGGCTATCAGGAAGTGCGTTGCCCGATGGTGCTGGACGTATCGCTGTGGAAGAAATCCGGCCACTGGGACAACTACGCCGAGAACATGTTCTTCACCGAATCGGAGAAGCACACGTTCGCGCTGAAACCGATGAACTGCCCCGGCCACGTGCAGGTCTACAACACCGGCCTGCACAGCTACCGCGAGCTGCCGATCCGCTACGGCGAGTTCGGCGGCTGCCATCGCAACGAGCCGTCGGGTGCGCTGCACGGCATCATGCGCGTGCGTGCGTTCACCCAGGACGATGGCCATATCTTCTGCACACCGGAACAGGTAGAGACAGAAGTCACGGCATTCCACCGGCAGGCGATGCAGGTCTACGCCGATTTCGGCTTCACCGACCTGGCGATCAAGCTCGCGCTGCGGCCGGACAAGCGCATCGGTTCGGACGAGTTCTGGGATCGCACCGAGGAAATGCTGCGCCGCGCACTGCGCGCCGCCGGCGTGACGTGGGAAGAGCTGCCCGGCGAGGGCGCGTTCTACGCACCCAAGATCGAGTATCACCTGAAGGACTCGATTGGCCGCGCCTGGCAGGTCGGCACCATGCAGGTGGATTTCATGATGCCCGAGCGCCTCGGCGCCGAATACGTGGACGAACACTCGCAGAAACTGCATCCCGTGATGCTGCACCGGGCGATCGTGGGTTCGATGGAGCGCTTCATCGGCATCCTGATCGAGCACCATGCCGGCCAATTGCCGCCGTGGCTGGCGCCGGTGCAGGCGGTAGTGCTCAATATCACCGATGCGCAGGGCGATTATGTCCGGCAGGTAACGCAAACCCTTGTCGACAAAGGTTTCCGGGTACAATCGGATTTGCGCAACGAAAAAGTCGGCTATAAAATCCGCGAACACACGATGCAGAAAGTGCCTTACCTGCTGGTGGTCGGTGACCGCGAGAAGGAAACCGGTGCCGTTTCTGTACGTACCCGTTCGGGTGAGGATCTGGGCAGCATGCCGCTGGCCGATTTCGTTGAGCGACTGGTGACCGAAACCCGGCGCTGAGCGCCGAACGGTCAGTTTCATCACTTCTGCTGGAGGATCGTGGTATCGCTACCACC
>JAJZGE010000180.1 GCA_021798675.1 Pseudomonadota bacterium
CGCTTGCGCTGGCCCAGTACCAGCAGGCGCCGGGCATGACCGACCGGCTGGGTGCGCTCGCCGTGCTGGTGCGCAGCGACACGGCGCCGGCCGCGACGGCGCTGCAGCACTATCGCGAACGCTACGCCGGCAACGCGCTGGCGCTGGACAAGTGGTTTGCGGTGCAGACCCAGCTGCCGGCCGACCGCGCGCTGGAGCGGGTACTGCAGCTGGAAAACGATCCGGCCTTCACGCTCAGGAATCCGAATCGGGTACAGGCGCTGCTGGGCAGCTTCGTGCGCGGCAACCCCAGCGGCTTCCATCGTGCCGACGGCGCCGGCTACCGGTTCCTGGCCGAACGGCTGCTCAAGCTGGATGCGCTCAATCCGCAGGTGGCGGCGCGACTGGCCACGGCTTTCAACGGCTGGCAGCGGCTGGAGCCGCAGCGCCGCGAGGCGGCCCGGGTGGCGCTTGCCGGACTGGCACAGCGCGAGGATCTGTCACGCAATCTGGCCGAGATCGTCAGCAGCGTGCTGCAGCGCTGAGTGACGCGAGGCCGCCGGCACGGGCCGCCTCGCTCCGTCACGGGTTGCGCGGCAGTGTCCGCGCGCAACCGGCGGCGCGATTCAGATGGCCAGATGGTCCAGCGCTTCCAGCAGGCTGTGCATGCGCGACTCCAGATCCGGCTGCAGCGCCTTGCGCTCGCTGTCATCGCGCTCGCTCAGACCGTCCATCGCCATCTCGATCTGGCCCAGTTCGACCAGCAGGTCGTGATGCGGGTAGACCGGTTCAAAGTTGAAGTTCATGTCCATGATTGACTCCCCTTGGATTGGTACAGGAGGAGAAGCAATGGACGTGCCAATATGTGATGCTCATCACGGTCGATTTTGCCCCCACCGTTGGCGTCTGACGCTGCACGTCAGCTGCTGCCGCGAGTCGACACAAACTCCCTTTTCAGTCACTCTTTGTTCACGCGCTCAAGGTAACCATCGAACTCCGCACCATAGCTGCAAGCATCCGTTTGAGCGCCCGCAGCTTCCCGGTTTCTGGCGCCCGGCAATACGGTCATCCTGGATTCCCCCTGTTCCTGAGACCGCCGGGCGCCAGATCTACAAGCACAAGACCCCGCGGTGCAGGCCGCGGGGTCTTGTCTTTGCGGCAATGAGAGCCAGCCGCGGAAAAGGCGACGGCACCCCGAGGGGTGCCGTCTTGCTTCCTTTCCCGGTACGCGATCGAACCCCTGTCCGTTCGATCTCGGCGCGCGCTGCGCAGCGTCTGCCCGGGAAAGTGCGCAGGGGCTGAAGCAGAAAGCGTGCCATTCACCCGCTACGCGAACGCCAAAGCGGTTGGCGCTACCATGGCCGCCCCGCTCCGTCACTTTTTGCACCGTCAGGTCAGCTCCGATGCACCACCCGACCCATTACGACGTCATCGTGATCGGCGGCGGCCATGCCGGCACCGAGGCCGCGCTGGCGGCCGCGCGCAGCGGGGCGCGCACGCTGCTGCTCAGTCACAGCATCGAGACGATCGGCCAGATGAGCTGCAACCCGGCAATCGGCGGCATCGGCAAGGGGCACCTGGTCAAGGAGATTGACGCGCTGGGCGGCGCGATGGCGCACGCGGCTGATCGGGCCGGCATCCAGTGGCGCACCCTGAACGCCTCGAAGGGACCGGCGGTGCGCGCCACCCGCTGCCAGGCCGACCGCGCGCTGTACAAGGCAGCGATCCGCCAGCTGGTGGAGAGCCAGCCGCAGCTCGAACTGTTCCAGCAGGCGGTGGATGACCTGATCATCGAGCACGGCCGCGTCTGCGGCGTGGTCACCCAGATGGGCCTGTCGTTTCGTGCAAGATCGGTCGTGCTCACCGCCGGCACCTTTCTTGCCGGCAAGATCCATATCGGCCAGGCGCAGTACGCCGGCGGCCGCGCCGGCGATCCACCGGCCAGCACGCTGGCCGCCCGGCTGCGCGAACTGCCGATCGCCGCCGATCGCCTGAAGACCGGTACGCCGCCGCGCATCGACCGCCGCAGCATCGACTTCAGCGTGCTGGAAGAGCAGCCCGGCGATGATCCGGCGCCGGTATTCTCCTACCTCGGTTCGCGCACCGAGCACCCGCGCCAGATCAGCTGCTGGATCACCCACACGTCGGAGCACACGCACGCGCTGATCCGCGGCGCACTGGATCGCTCGCCGCTGTACACCGGCCAGATCGAGGGCGTCGGCCCGCGCTACTGCCCCTCGATCGAGGACAAGGTGGTGCGCTTCGCGGAGAAATCCTCGCATCAGATCTTCATCGAACCGGAGGGGCTGGACACGTTCGAGATCTACCCGAACGGCATCTCCACCTCGCTGCCGTTCGACGTGCAGCTGGCGCTGGTGCGCTCGATCAAGGGCTTCGGGAAGGCCCACATCACGCGGCCGGGCTATGCGATCGAATACGACTACTTCGATCCGCGCGGGCTCAACCCGTGGCTGGAAACCAAGGCCATCGGCGGGCTGTATTTCGCCGGCCAGATCAACGGCACCACCGGCTACGAGGAGGCCGCCGCGCAGGGCCTGATCGCCGGCCTGAACGCGGCGCGCGCCGCACAGGACAAGTCGCCGTGGTATCCGCGCCGCGACGAGGCGTACCTCGGCGTGCTGATCGACGACCTCACCAGCAACGGCACGATCGAGCCGTACCGCATGTTCACCTCGCGCGCCGAATACCGGCTGCATCTGCGCGAGGACAACGCCGACCTGCGGCTCAGCGAAACCGGTCACGCACTGGGCGTGGTGCCGGCGGCGCGCTTCGACGCGCTGTGCGCCAAGCGCGACGCGGTCGCGCGCGAGACGCAGCGCCTCGGCATGCTGTGGGCAACGCCGAACAATGCACTGGGCGCGGCGATCGAACGCCAGCTGGGCATCGTGATGAGCCGCGAGACCACTGCGCTGGATCTGCTGCGCCGCCCCGAACTCGATTACGCCAGCCTCACCGCGATGGCCGAATTCGGCCCCGCGGTGGAACGTGAGGACGTGGCCGCGCAGGTCGAAGTGCAAACAAAATACTCCGGCTACCTCGAACGCCAGCGTGGGGAGATCGAGCGTCAGCGTCGCCACGAGCACACCGCGATTCCCGCCGGCTTCGACTACGATCGCGTGCGCGGGCTGTCTGCCGAAGTGCTGCTCAAGCTCAAGCGCACGCAGCCAGCGACGCTCGGCCAGGCTGCACGAATCAGCGGAGTCACGCCGGCGGCGATCTCGCTGCTGCTGGTGCATCTGAAGCGTCGCCAGGCCGCCTGAGCCCGCTGCATGCCGCTGGCACGCATGGCATGATGGCGCCTCATCTACACAGAGAAATCGCGCGATGGAAATCTGGATCGGACGGGACGGCGAGCGCCACGGTCCCTACAAGGAGGACGACGTGCGGCAGTGGCTGCGCAGCGGCCAGGTAAGCCGCGACGACCTCGGCTGGTACGAAGGCCTCGCCGACTGGCAGCCACTGTCGGTGCTGTTCGCCGACGAGGTACCCGTGATGCCGCCGCCGTTCGGCGCCGCCGCCACGCCGTCCGCCCTGCCCTCAACCACCGCCGCGGCGCTCGAGGACTATGCGGGTTTCTGGAAGCGTCTGGCGGCCTACATCCTCGATGCGATCATCCTGTACATACCCGGCACGCTGATCCAGAAAATGATGGGCGGCGACGTGGCCGAAGCCACCATGAAGCAGGCGCAGCAGGCAGCGCCGGGTGATCTGCATGTGCTGATGGCAGCCATGAACCAGTACTACACCACCATGCTGCCGGCCGTACTGCTCATCACCGTCATCACCTGGCTGTACTTCGCGTTTTGCGAGAGCTCTGCGTGGCAGGCGACGCCGGGCAAGCTGGCGCTCGGCATACGTGTCACCGACATGCAGGGCGCACGGATCAGCCTGCCGCGCGCACTCGGCCGCTACCCGGCCAAATACCTCAGCGCCATCGTGCTCGGCATCGGCTTCCTGATGGTGGGATGGACCCGGCGCAAGCAGGGTCTGCATGACATGATCGCCGGCACGCTTGTGCTGAACGGCCGCGCCAGCGATTTCAGGCCAGCGTCCACACCGGCGGCCGGCGGCGGCAACACCTTCAGCGCCTGACACGGCGCGTCCATCGCGGCGCCAGAGCGCGGCTCTGGCGCCGTTTTTGTGCGTGCGGTTAGCCGGGACAGCGAAGCGGGTTGTTATCATCGCGGACTTGATCACGCCATCACGGCCGCTCGCGCCGTTGCAAGGAATCCCACCCAGCCATGCCCAGCATCGAACAACGCATTGCCCACGACATCGCCGCCAGCACCGCGCAGGTGCAGGCGGCGGTGGAGCTGCTCGACGGCGGCGCCACCGTGCCGTTCATTGCGCGCTACCGCAAGGAGGCCACCGGCGGCCTCGACGACACCCAGCTGCGCCTGCTGGAAGAGCGCCTGCGCTACCTGCGTGAGCTGGAGGACCGGCGCGCCACGATCCTCGCCAGCATCGAGGAGCAGGGCAAGCTCACCGACGCGCTGAAAAGCGAGCTGCTCGCCGCTGACACCAAGGCGCGGCTGGAGGACCTGTACCTGCCGCACAAGCCGCGCCGCCGCACCAAGGCGCAGATCGCCCGCGAGGCGGGGCTGGAGCCGCTGGCGCTGGCGCTGCGCGAAGATCCGACCCGCTCGCCGGAAGCCTTCGCCGCCGCCTTCGTCGACGCGGAAAAAGGCGTGGCCGATGTGCGCGCCGCGCTGGACGGCGCCCGCGCGATCCTGATGGAAACCCTCGCCGAGGACCCGGCGCTGGTCGGCCAGCTGCGCGACTGGCTGTGGGACAAGGGCCAGATCCGCGCCAGGGTGGTGGCCGGCAAGGAAACCGAGGGTGCCAAGTTTCGGGACTATTTCGATCACGTCGAACCGATCGGCAAGATACCGTCGCACCGACTGCTGGCGCTGATGCGCGCCCGCAACGAGGGCGTGCTCGAACTGGAACTCGCGCCCGATCCGGACACCGAGAAGGGGCATGCCGAAGCCGAAGGCCGCGTGGCCGCGCATGCCGGCATCCATCACCGCAACCGCGCCGCCGATGCCTGGCTGCGCGAAACCGTGCGCTTGACCTGGCGCGTGAAGCTGCACCTGCACCTCACGCTGGACCTGTTCGGGCGCGTGCGCGAAGGCGCCGAGGACGAGGCGATCCGCGTGTTCGGCGACAACCTGAAAGACCTGATGCTGGCCGCACCGGCCGGCGCGCGCACGGTGATGGGGCTGGACCCCGGCATCCGCACCGGCGTGAAGGTCGCAGTGGTCGACGCCACCGGCAAGCTGC
>JAJZGE010000181.1 GCA_021798675.1 Pseudomonadota bacterium
ATCACCCAGGTCAGCGGGCTCCTGCCAATGGCGCTGCCCTCTTCGCCGACGATGGCGTGGTCGGGGTAGGCGCGGCGCAGTTCCTTGACGATCTCGGCCTCGGCCAGCTTGTCGACCTCGGAGGCGAAGTCCATGCGCTGCTTCTCGACGACGGTGAGGCCGTCGATGCGGTTCATGTAGCGCAATATCACGTTGCCGGCGGCGCGCGCGGCGCGCACCGCGATGGTGATGGCGGGTCGGGTCATGGCTTCGGCTTGGCAAAAGAGCAGGGTTGCGGCCGGCGATTCTAGCAGAGCCGGACCGTTGGCTGGCGTATCCTAGGGGGTCTTCCGTTTTGCCGATCCCGCCCATGAACGCTTCCGACCTCGCCTCGCTGTTCCGCTTCGTGCTGGTGCGCACCTCGCATCCCGGCAACATCGGCGGCGCGGCGCGGGCGATCCGCACGATGGGCTTCACGCGGCTGGAGCTGGTGGCGCCGCAACGCTTTCCCGACCGCGAGGCGGATGCGCTGGCGGCGAATGCGGTACAGGTGCTGGCCGACGCCGGCGTGCACGGGACGCTGGTCGATGGCCTGGCCGGAACGAGCTTCGCCCTGGGCCTGTCGGCACGGCGGCGTGGGGTGAACCTGCCGGAGTTGTCGCCGCGCGAGGGGGCCGCGCAGGCGCTGGCGGCGGCCGCACGCGGCGAGCAGGTGGCCCTGCTGTTCGGCAACGAGCGCACCGGGCTGGAGAACGAGGAACTGGCGACCTGCCATGCGATGGTGCGCATTCCCAGCGTGGAGGATTTCAGCTCGCTGAACCTCGCCCAGGCGGTGCAGGTGATGGCCTACGAGCTGCGCCTGGCGATGCTGGGCGACGCCTTGCCCGAACCGCCGCCGGAGCACGACGAGCCGCCCGCCGATGCCGCGCAGATGGAGCGCTTCTACTCGCACCTGGGCGAGACCCTGGACGACATCGATTTCCACAAGGGCCGCGAGCCGACCACGATCATGCTCAGGCTGCGCAAGCTGTTCCAGCGGGCCCAGCCCGACCAGCGCGAGTTGCGCGTGCTGCACGGGATCCTGGCCGACGCGCAGCGCATGGCGATGCTGGCGCGGGCTGCATCCGCATCGCCGCGATCGACCCGGGGAGTGCAGGTCAATCAGGCTGAGCCTGATTGACGGAGCCGCGCTTTTGCACTGGCTTCAAGCGCCGCCGTTACCCTTCCGCATCGTCTCCGTCCTCCTGCTTCGGCGCGCGGCTGACCAGCAGCTTGTCGATGCGCGCGCCGTCGAGGTCCATGACCTCGAAGCGGATGCCCTGCCAGGCGAACACCTCGCCGACCTGCGGGATGTGGCCCAGTGCGGCCATCACCATGCCGGCGGCGGTGCGGAACTCGTGTTCGGACTCGCCGGGCAGGCGATCGAGGTGCAGCAGCTCGCGCAGGTCGTCGGTGGCAAGGCTACCGTCGATCAGCCAGCTGCCGTCGGCGCGCTCGACGATGGGGGCGTTCTCCGCAGCGTCGCCGTGGCCCAGCTGGCTGGCACCGACCACGGCCGCGAGCAGGTCGTTGACGGTGACCAGTCCCTCGATGTCGCCGTATTCGTCCACCACCAGCGCCAACGGGGTCTCCGCATCGCGGAACTCTTCCAGCAGGTCGAGCGCGCGCGCGGTGCCGGGCACGTAGAGCGGCTTGGCGAGGTGGTCGAACAGTTGCGGCCGACCGTCGGCGAAAGACTGCAGCAGGAGCTTCACCTCGACCACGCCCACCACTTCGCTCTCGTCGCCACGGTAGACCGGATAGCGCGAGTACGGCGTCTGCCGCATCACTTCGACGTTTTCCTCGCGCGGCGCGGCCATGTCCAGCCAGGCGATGCGCACGCGCGGCGTCATCACGCTGTCCACGCTGCGGTCGCCGAGGCGCAGCACGCGGTTGACCATGTTGTGCTCGTCGGCGTCCAGCACGCCCTGTTCGGCGCTTTCGGCCACCAGCAGGCGGATTTCCTCTTCCGTGGCGGCGGCGTGGTTGTGGCCGCGCACGCCCAGCAGGCGCAGCAGCAGGCTGCTGGAAGCGTTGAGCAGCCAGACGAACGGCGCGGTGGCGCGCGACAGCAGCAGCATCGGGATGGCCGCGAGGACCGACACCTTCTCCGGCGCCGACAGCGCGAGGCGCTTGGGTACCAGCTCGCCCACCACGATCTGGATGAAGGAGATCAGCGCGAAACCGAACACCACGCCGACGATGTGGGCGTAGGGCTCAAGCCATGCTACGCCGTCGTGGTGCAGCAGGTCGGCGATATGCGAACCGAGCGCATCGCCGGCCACCGCGCCGGTGACCAGCATCGTCAGGGTGATGCCGACCTGGATGGTGGAAAGGAAGTATTCCGGTTTCTCGGCGTGCCGCAGCGCCACGCTGGCGCGGCGGCTGTCGCGCGCCATCTGCTTCAGGCGGCTCTTGCGCGAGGCGACCAGCGCCATCTCGGACAGCGCAAAGAAGCCGTTGCAGAGGGCGAGCACGAGGACGAGCGCGATTTCGGTCAGCATCGCGTGGTGCGTGGGGCGTAGCGCATGGCACAAGTGTAACGGCTGCCGCAGCCCAGGCTCCATGCGGCAGCCATGCTGCGATGCGTTGGAACCGTACTGTAACATTCGTGTGGGACCTCATCACCTGGTGGATGAGCCTGCCTTCCAGCTCCAGCCATGCGCTGGTGGGCGCGCTGGTAGGTGCTGCGGTCGCCGAGGCGGGCGGCCGGTTCGATGCGGTGGTGTGGTCGCACGGCGGCGCGCACTGGTGGCTGGGCAAGGGCGTGATTCCCACGGTGGTGGTGCCGATGGTGGCCTCGCCGGTCGTGGGCCTGCTGATCGGTTTCCTGCTGATCGGTGGCCTGTACGCGGTGCTGGCGTGGTTCTCGCGCCAGCAGAGCTGGCTTCGCCTGCTGGGCCGCACGCCGTTCGTCAACAGCTTCTTCAGCAAGGAGCAGATCGCCTCGGCCAGCGCGATGGGCCTGGCGCACGGCATGAACGACGCGCAGAAGATCATGAGCCTGATCGCGGTGGCGCTGGCCAGCGCTACCGCGGCGGGCCAGTTCGATCACCTGCCGGCGTGGTTGCACTTCCTGCGGGTCAGCGGGTCCGCCCACGGTGGTTTTGCGGTGCCGGCGTGGGTCGCGGTGGTGTGCGTCCTGACCATGGCCGCCAGTACCGCCGGCGGCGGCTGGCGCATCATCAAGACGCTGGGCCAAAAGATGGTGAAGCTGCACCCGATCAACGGTTTCGCCGCCGAAGGCAGCTCGGCCATCGTGATCCTGGCCGCCTCGGCGTTCGGCCTGCCGGTGTCCATCACCCACGCGGTGTCCGCGGCGATCATGGGCGTGGGCTCGGCCAAGCGCTCCAACGCCATCAAGTGGTCGGTGGTGGAGCGCATGGTGTGGGCGCGGATCCTCACTTTGCCGGTCACCGCGCTGATCGCCTGGGGCTTCATCGGGATCGCCCGCCTTTGGGGTTGAACCCGGCAGGCGCGCGGCGCACGCGCCGCTAGAACGCGTCGTGGCCGCTGGCGACCAGTTGTTCGAGCTGGTCGCCCAGGCTGCCCAGCTCCACGATCACGCGTTGCAGTTCGATTTCGTCGAGCAATTCGTAGGGCCGGTTCTCGCACAGGTGCAGGTAGGGCGCGCCGTCCAGGTCGGTCACGGCCAGGAAGCCGCAGCGCTGCGCCCAGTTGAAGCGCAGGCAGCGTTGCGCGTCGGTGCCCGCCAACGGGCCGATCGGCGTGGAGATCCGCAGGTAGCGGTGGCCCGATTCCGTTTCCAGCTCGGCCAGGTAGATGCCCTGGTGGCGTCCATGCGGCAGGTCCAGGTCGAAGCTGATCAGGTAAGGATCGTTCTGGCGCAGCCCGTGCAGGCTGCCGAGGTGGGAACGCACGGCTTCGAAATGGTGCATGGTCGCTCCCCGGCTCTGGTCGATGGCCCTGCTACTCTGACACGTCCGTCGCAAGCCTTGGTCAAGGCATCGTTATCGCCCCATCGGGTCATCGCCATGCAAGACAGCCACGCTCGCGTCTACGCCGCCATCGCCGCAATCCCGCCGGGCCGGGTGGCCAGCTACGGCGCCATCGCCGCCCGCGCCGGCCTGCCCGGTCGGGCGCGGCTGGTCGGCAGGCTGCTGGGCGAGGTGCCGGATGGCATGGAGCTGCCCTGGTTTCGCGTGTTGCGTTCCTCCGGCGAGATCGCCCTGCCCAGGAGCAGCCGCGGCTTCCGCGAACAAGTGCGGCGGCTGCGCGCCGAGGGCGTGGAGGTGAAGAACGGGCGCGTGGCGCTCTCCGCGTTCGGGCTGGATGCGAATCTGGATCGGGCGTTGTGGGGAATGTAGGGAGATTTGCTGCGGTCGCAGGCATCCAGAGCGGTTCCGTGCGCCCTTTGGGCGCCCGAGCTACGTTCTCTTTGCTTCTCCAAAGAGAACGTAGCCAAAGAGAAACAACACCCCGGTTGGCGCTTGCCGCCCATCCATGGACTCGCCCGCTGCGCGGCCTTTTCGTCCCCGCCTCACCGCCGCCCAGGGGCCCCGCAAAAACAGGCGCGCATCCTGCGCACCAGAAGCAACTGCAGAGCGCCGCGCCAAGCGCGGCGCTCTTGCTTTGGCTCTTCGGGAGGTGCGCGCCGGGAGCGCGCTGCTCTACCCGGGGCCCCTATGGCGCGGCGGGTGGGCGAAGGAAAGTCTGCAGGATGGTCGGCGCGGATGCCGGCCAGTTTTTCGACGGCACAGGAAGTGCCGTCGAAAAACCCCGAAGCCCATCCGCGCACCCGGAAGGCAGGATGCCTGGAGGGCGCGCCATCGAGGTGTCGTTTTCTCTTGGTGACTTCTCTTTTGGACAAGCAAAAGAGAAGTCACTCGGGCGCCGGCAGGCGCTCGAAACCGCTCTATCGCTTGCGCAGTCCCAAGCGATGCCCATGACGCGCAAGCGCCGATCATACCTCTGCGCGATCAAACCGCCGGATGAACTCCCGCACCTGCGGATAGACGACCTCGCGCCAGCGACGGCCGCTGAAGATGCCGTAGTGGCCAGCGCCTTCGATCACCCGGTGTGCGCGGCGCTTGGCCGGGATGCTGCTGCACAGGTCGTGCGCCGCCTCGGTCTGGCCGAGGCCGGAGATGTCGTCCAGCTCGCCCTCCACGGTGAGCAGGGCGCTGCTCCGGATGGCTGAGGGAGTCACGCGCTCGCCGCCCACGTCCCACAGGCCGCGCGGCAGCAGGAATTGCTGGAACACGGTGGCGATGGTGTCGAGGTAGAACCTTGCCGG
>JAJZGE010000182.1 GCA_021798675.1 Pseudomonadota bacterium
CTGCCGCCCTGATCATGCAGGGGCTACGAGGCGCTGAGCCGTAGGACGGCATCGACCGGCACCTGCCGCGCCGGCACATTGGCGGGTAACCGGCGGCCATCCTGCAGTAGCAGATCGAGTGTCATGCAGTCATCCCGTCAACCGCCAATCAGCCGGGCCGCCAGGCGGTACCACTCGGCCAGTGCTGGCGGAATATAGACGCCCATCATCAGCACGATCCCCAGGTGGATGAATACCGGAACCAGCGCCGGCGAGTGCGGCAGCGGTTGCGCATCGGTGTCGCCATACACCATCGGCTGCAGGCGACTGAAGATCGCGCCGAAGGCGACCGCCAGAGCAATCAGCAGGATCGGCGTGGCCCATGGATGATCGCGCATTGCCGTGGTCAGGATCAGGTATTCGCTGGTGAACACACCAAATGGCGGCATGCCGAGTATCGCCAGCCCGCCGAGCATCAGGCCCCAGCCCACGCTGGGATGAATCGCCAGCAGGCCGCGGATCCTGTCCATGCGCTGCGTACCGGACAGCTGCGTGGCATGACCGGCGGCAAAGAAGATCGCGGACTTGGTCAGGGAATGCATCGTCATGTGCAGCAGCGCCGCGAAGTTCGCGATCGGCCCGCCCATGCCGAACGCGAACGTGATGATGCCCATGTGCTCGATCGAGGAATACGCGAACAGCCGCTTGATGTCGCGCTGACGCCACAGGAAGAAGCTCGCCAGCACGGTCGACAGCAGCCCGAAACCCATCAGCATGTGACCGGGCAGGTGCGAATGCAGCGCCCCGTCGGTGAGAATCTTGCAGCGGATCACCGCATACAGCGCCACGTTGAGCAGCAGGCCGGAAAGCACCGCCGAGACCGGCGTCGGACCCTCGGCATGCGCATCCGGCAACCAGTTGTGCAGCGGCGCCAGGCCCACCTTGGTGCCGTAGCCGACCAGCAGGAAGACGAACGCCATGCCCATCACGCGCGGCTCCAGCTGCCCCTTGACGGCGTCGAGATGGGTCCACAGCAGGGCGCCCATGCCTTCGGCCCCGAGCAGATCCTCGGCGGCGGTGTACAGCAGCGCGGTGCCGAACAGCGCCAGCGCGATGCCGACCCCGCACAGGATGAAGTACTTCCAGGCGGCCTCGATGCTGGCGCGCGTGCGGTACAGCGAAACCAGCAGCACGGTCGAGAGCGTGGCCATCTCCATCGCCACCCACATGAAGCCCATGTTGTTGGTGGTCAGTGCCAGCAGCATGGCCGCCATGAACAGCTGGTACATGCTGTGATACAGCCGCAGCCGGGCCGGCGTGAGCCGGCCCTGGTTTGCCTCGATGCGCATGTACGGCCGTGAAAAGACGGCGGTGGTGAAGCCGACCAGCGCCGTCAGTGCCACCAGGAACACGTTGAACGGATCGATGAAGAACTCTTCGTCCCAGGCCGTCATCGGGCCATGCCGGATCACCTGCGTCACCAGCGCTGCGGCGGCGAGCAAGGTGGCCAGACTGAATGCCACGCTGATCTCGGCGGCATGGCGTTTCGCCCCGACCAGGGCAAGCAACGCCGCACCCAGCAGCGGACATCCCAAGACCAGCAGAATCTCCACGTCAGTCCTCCCTGAGAGATTCGAGTTGGTCGAGATCCAGGCTGTCGAACTGCTCCCGGATATGGAAGAAGAAGATGCCGAAGATGAAGACGGCCACCAGCAGATCCAGCGCCATGCCCAGTTCCACCACCATCGGCATGCCGTAGGTGGTGCTGGTGGCGGCGAAAAACAGCCCGTTTTCCAGCGACAGGAAACCGATCACCTGGGTGAACGCCTTGCGCCGCGCCAGTATCATCAGGAACGACAGCAGGATCACCGCCAGCGCGATTCCCAGCGTATGCCGCAGCACCGTGGTGGCCAGCGCCGTGACCGGCTGCGCCAGCCCGAACGCGAAGATCACCAGGCCCAGCCCGACCAGCATCAGGGTGGGCACATTGACCAGCGGTTCGTTGTCGCGTTCGATGCCCAGCTTGCGCATCAGGCGGAACAGGATCCACGGCAACAGGCACACCTTCAGCAGCAGGGTCAGCGCGGCCGAGTAATACAGGTGCGTGAGATGGGCCGAGGCGGCCACCAGCACGGTGGAGGCAACCAGCACCGCGCCCTGCCACACCAGCAGGATCAGCAGTCGGCGGCTGCGCCGCTCCGCCAGCATGGCGAACGAGATCAGCAGCAAGGCACCCGCCAGCACCTGCACGACCTGAGTGGCGAAGTTCAGTGGGGCCATGGCTCAGACCCCCAGCAGCAGGTAGACGAGCAGGCCGAGCACGGCGAACAGGAACGCCATGGTCAGGAACTCCGGCGCACGGAACAGCCGCAGCTTGGCCGAGAGGGTCTCGAACAGCGCCAGCGCGGCCCCGGCGATGACGAGCTTGAGCAGCAGCGCGCCGACGGCGAGTGCCAGCAGGCCAACGCCCGCGCCATGCAGGGCGATACCCCAGGGCAGGAACAGCGCAAAGCCGATGCAGGCGTAATTGAGCAGCTTCAGCCACGCGGCCCATTCAAGCAGCGCCAGATGGCGCGCCGAATATTCCAGGATCATCGCTTCATGGATCATCGTCAGCTCGAGATGAGTTGACGGGTTGTCGACCGGCAAACGGGCGTTTTCGGCCAGCAGCACCATCGCGAACGCCACGCCGGCAAAGAACAGGCCCGGATGCAGCACCACGGCATGCGGGCTCAGCGCAGCTTCCACCACACTGGGCAGGGCGGTGCTGCCGTAGGTCATGAAGGCGCAGAACAGCACCATCAACAATGCCGGCTCGGCCAGAAAGCCGATCATCATTTCGCGTCGCGCGCCCATGCTGCCAAACGCCGTGCCGACGTCCATCGCCGCCAGCGAGATGAACACGCGCCCGGTCGCGAACACACCAACCAGCGCAATCGCGTCGGCCACGCGGGCCAGCGGCAGGTCGGTGGTCACCGAAGGGATGATCGCCGCCGCCACCACCATGGTGGAAAACACCACATATGGCGCGGCGCGGAACAGCCAGGAGGCGTGCGTGGCGAGTGCCGCATCCTTGTGGAACAGCTTGCGCAATACCCGGTATGGCTGCCACAGCGGGGGGGCGGAGCGATTCTGCAACCAGGCGCGGCACTGCCCGACCCAGCCGGCGAACAGCGGCGCGAGGGTAATCGCCAGCAGGCACTCCCCCAGCTGCCAGGCGTAAGCTGTAATCGTCATAGCACCCACACCAGCAGCAGCAGCAGCGTCATGAAGCTGTACAGCAGGTAGATCGCCAGGCGGCCACCCTGCAGGATCGTCACGCGTTCGGCGAGGCGTTGCACCAGCCGGGCCAGTGGCAGGTAAAGCGCATGCCAGAAGCGCTCCTCGACCTTCACGCGATACTGCGGCTGGGTATCCGCGGGCGACGGCAACTCGCGCTCCATCCGGAACACCGGGCCGAACAGATGGCGGATCGGCTGGCCGAAACCTTCGGAGGAATCCTGCATGCGCGGCGTCTGCCACGGATAGCCGCAGTCCCATGCCGGCGTGCGGCGAACGCGGCCATGGTAGAAGCGGCGCACCAGCACAAAGGTGGCGCTGATCACCAGCAGCAGGCCCACCCATAGCCACAAGCCGCTGTACGACGCCTGGTTCAGGGCGACCGGAGTCATCCACCACGGCGACGGCCCGCGCTGCACGGTCGCCCCGACCAGTGGCTGGGTGATGCGGCCCACGACATCCAGCGCCAGCTGGGGAAACACGCCGATCAGGATGCAACCGAGTGCCAGCCAGCTCAGCCCGATCCGCTCGAGCCAGCCGGCGTCGTGTGCCCGTTCCAGCGAAGGTTCACGCGGCTGGCCGAGAAAGATCACGCCGTAGAACTTCACCATCACGTAGCCGGCCAGCGCGGCGGTCAACGACACGATCGCCGCACCCAGTGGCACGATCATGTTCAGGAACGCGTGCGGGATGTGCGGCGTCTGCAGAAACGCCTGCAGCAGCAGCCACTCGGAGACGAAGCCGTTGAGCGGCGGCAGCCCGGCGATCGCCAGCGAACCGATCAGTGCCAGCGCGGCCACCCATGGCATGTAGCGGATCAGTCCGCCGAGCTTGCCCAGGCTGCGCTCGCCGGTGGCATGCATGACCGATCCGGTGACGAGGAACAGCAGGCTCTTGAAGAACGCATGGTTGAACGCATGAATCAGCGCCGCCGCCAGCGCCAGCGCCGCCAGCAGGCGCATGTCGAAGCTGCGGCAGAGCAGGGCCAGCCCGACGCCAGCGAAGATCAGCCCGATGTTCTCGATCGAGGAATATGCCAGCAGGCGCTTCATGTCGGTCTGCACCGCCGCGAAGATCGCGCCATACAACGCGGTGCCGAGCCCAAGCCCGAGTGTCAGCAAGCCCCACCACCACGGGCCCGTGTGCAGCAGATCCAGGCTGACCCGCAACAGTCCATACACCCCGACCTTGAGCATCAGGCCGCTCATCATCGCCGACACCGGTGACGGTGCCGCCGGGTGGGCTTCCGGCAGCCAGACATGCAGCGGCACCAGGCCGGCCTTGGCGCCGAACCCGAACAAGGCCAGCACGAAGGCCACACTGGCCCAGGCCGGCGCCAGCGTGGCGCCGCGCATCGCGGCAAACGTCATCTGCCAGCTGCCGCCATGCAGCACACCGAAGCACAGCAGGATGCCGAGGGCGCCCACATGGGCCATCAGCAGATAGAGGAAGCCGGCGCGCCGGATCTCCGGCAGCCGATGCTGGGCGGTCACCAGGAAATACGAACTCAGCGCCATGGTTTCCCAGGCCACCATGAACAGGTAGGCATCGTCGGCCAGGATGACCATCGCCATGCTGGCCAGAAACACGTGGTACTGCAGACACAGCAGGCCCGGCGCGGTGCCTTCGCCTTGCCGGAAATAACCGGCGGCGAAGATCGAGATGCCGGCGCCCGCGCTGCCCAGCAGCAGCAGAAAGAAGCCGGACAACGCGTCCAGCCGCACGTGGAACGGCAGATCCGGCAGCCCGAGCGGAAGCACGGCGCTCTGCGCGGCGAAGTCTGGCGCCAGCGCCAGCGCACCCATGCCGGCGACGCCGAGCGCCACCAGTGCGCCGAGCGGAAACAGGGTGCGCGCAACCCAGCCGATGCGATTGGACTGGACCAGGCCGAGCGCGCCCACCAGCAACCACGCGGCGACGAGATCCAGCAACAGGTCCAGCGACGTGGTGGTTGCCAGTGCACTCACTGCTGCCCTACCCCTGGCGCGGGCATGCCACGGGCCGGGTGGCAGCCGCC